>CAUHTB010000149.1 GCA_959608595.1 uncultured Veillonella sp.
TTTATAACTCTAATCGAGCTATGATTTGTGGACTCTTGGAGGATTTAGGGTTTCATAAGATTACACACTATCATGTAAGTGATGCGCCAGAGGAACTAGAGTCTGAAATCAACCACGTGTTGCAGCTTAGTGAAGAGGCAGATATTATCATCAGCTCTGGCGGTGTATCTGTCGGTCTCTTTGATACGATGCCTCTTATTTATGAGAAGCTAGGTGCTCAATCTATTTATGCACGTATTCAAATGCGTCCTGGTGCGGCATCTTATGGTGCTGTGACACCGAAAGGTCAAATCATCTTTGGTCTATCTGGTAATCCAGGGGCTGCTTTCAACGGCTGGCATTTAATCGTAGCGCCAACGTTAAAGCGTTATAAAGGTTTGGTAAACTGGACTACACCAGTAGTGGCCTGTGTTATGGATTCGGAAATCTTTAAACGCAATGCTTTTGATCGCTATGTACAAGGCAAAGTGATCTTTGGTGGTGGAGCTCCACGCTTTGTCGCAAACCGTCATTTTAACAGTAGTAGTATGTTAGGCTTATATACTGTTAATGCGTTGGCATGTATTCCGAAAGGTATACACGAAGTACACCCTGGAGATACCTTTGATGTGTATCTATTAGGGCTGCTACCTGCCATCTGAAGTGCCTCATAGCCTTGATGCCCGAGAAAACTTCAAGATGCTGTTGACCGTCGTTAAATAAATATATCATAATGAACGCATCCCTTGGATTATAAGGGGTGCATTTTAATTCGAAATTATGTACTGAATCTGTTGGAACTGTTGTAGACCAAATTTTATTTGGTCCCTGGACTCAAGATGAACTTGCCTTGTTAGAGGTAAGTAAATTACAGGAGCAGGAGCTGAGAGCAAAATTACCTTAGGGAGTAAAAGTGTAATGGATTATTTTCACTATACATATAAACACAATCACATAGATTTTAATAGTGATATATATAAGGTTAGTACATATCATTACAACTGGCACAGTGGCGTAGAAATCCTAATCTTGTTAAAAGGTAGAATTGATATGAGTTGTAATAGCGAGGTTTTTACAATGGAACCGCTTGATGCTATTATTATTTCGCCTCAAGTAGGTCATGCTACGTTGGCGTTGGAGGAGGATACGACAGCTCTTGTTATTCATGTAAGTAAGGAGTTTTTTCAATACTTTGATTCTAACTTTGGTATGTATCAATTTGTATTGCGCTCAGATAAAAGTAATCGGTATAATCAATTCTTTACGTCCTTACGTCATCATGCAGCACAAATGATGTTACTAATGGTGAATGCTGATAGTCCTGATCGTCAATTATGTTTGGAGAGTCACTATTTATCGTTGACTAGTGATATATATCGTGAAATTGATGCGGTTAAGACTATTCCTGTACATACAAAGCCTGCTGATATGACCGTAGCTACCTTTGATAAAATGATTGCTTACATTGATGAAAACTATCAGCAAAAGATTGAGTTAGAAGATATTGCTAAAATTGGCGGTTATAATGTGAACTATACATCTCAGTTCTTTAAACGCCAATTAGGTGTTTCTTTTCTTGAATATGTTTTGCGTTTGCGGTTGCGAGAGGCGACAGTACGTTTAGTTAATTCTAATGATGGGGTCGCACATATTGCAAGTAGCTGTGGATTTGCAGATATTAAAGCCTTTAATGTAGCTTTTAAGAAACATTTCCATACGACGCCATCAGAATATCGTAAACAAGCAAAAGAGATGGGGCGTAAAACAAAACTACATGATTGGAAGGAAATTATCTCCACTCAAGAAAATGATATTATGGAAATCTTACAATCTTGCGTAGCCTATAGAGATGATTCTGTATATAGTCTTGAATTAAAGCAGGCTAATCAAAAATTACAGGACGTTAAGGAACAACTTGAGAGTGTTGTTAGAAAACTATCATCTTAATTTATCTAGCTTCAATGCGGTGATAATATGGCGTAAACTTTATAGCGTTATTTTTCTAATTTTAAAAATATACAATCATTAGGTATAGGTGATTTTGTATATATCATAATAGTATATAAATATATAGTAAAAGAGTATTACTTCAGATAAGTAGTACTCTTTTTCTTTTTATATGTGGGTAAAATTGTATACCCAATAGTATAAGAACTTATTGACTAGGACGATTTTGTATAATTTTAAAAGACTTTTACTATTAAATATAAACTTGTAAATTGGATAGTTATATCTCTGAAAAAGAGTACAATGTAATTAGTGATAGGCACTAAGGTTTTAAGTAGACAGTATTATAGAGTCCTAAATAGTGAAGTACTACAGGAGGTTTACGATGAGTACGAAGGATCAACAAGTGCAAGAAATGACAAATAAAATAGCTAACTTCATTTCTTATATGGCAAAGGTATTGCCTGATGATGTACAAGAAAAAATCCATGAATTAGCTAAGGATGAAAAAAATCCTATGGCTAAATCTATTTATGAAACAATGCAACATAATATGGATCTAGCAGCTCAGCTTAATCGCCCTTCATGCCAAGATACAGGTGTATTACAGTTTTGGGTAAAAGTAGGTTCTAACTATCCCCTAATTGGTGAGCTAGAGGAAATCTTAAAAGATGCTACATATAAAGCTACACAAGAAGCTCCTTTGCGACTAAATTGTGTGGAAACCTTTGATGAATTTAACACTGGTACAAATATTGGTTTGACAGCACCTTATATTCACTGGGATATCATTCCTGGACGTGATGATGTAGAAATTTTTCCATACATGGCTGGTGGTGGTTGTTCTTTGCCAGGTTCTGGTAAAACATTAATGCCAGGCGAAGGTTATGAAGGTGTTGCTAAGTTTGTTCTCGACTTGATGACGAGCTATGGTTTAAATGCGTGTCCTCCACTTTTAGTGGGTGTAGGGATTGCTACTACTATTGATACTGCGGCTGGTTTATCTAAAAAGGCATTAATGCGTCCTGTATCTTCAAAAGCACCTAACGAAAAAGCTGCTTATATGGAACAATTATTAGAAGATGGAATTAATAAAATTGGTATTGGCCCTCAAGGTATGGGTGGGGATAAAACTGTTTTAGGTGTGAATATTGAACATGGTACACGTCATCCATCTGTTATTTCTTGTGCTGTCAGCGTAGGTTGTTGGAATCATCGTCGAGGCAATCTAGTATTTGATAAAGATGGTAATTGCACCGTTAAATCTCATAAAGGAGTGACACTATAATGGCTAAGAAAATATTAACTACACCTATTCAAAAATCTGATCTAGAAGGAATTAAGCCAGGAGATGTGATTTATTTAACTGGGTATATTACTACTACTAGAGATATGGGGCATCGCAGGGTGGTGGAAGAAGGTCAAACGTTACCAGTTGACATTAAAGATGGTGCTATACTCCATGCAGGACCAATTATTCGTACTATAAGCGATAATGAGTTTGAAGTTGTGTCTGTAGGACCTACTACATCTATGCGGATGGAAAAATTTGAGTACGACTTTGTGAAAAAAACAGGTGTACGCCTTATTGTTGGTAAAGGCGGGATGGGATCAGACACAGCGCGTGCATGTAAAGACTTTGGTGCACTACATTGTGTATTCCCAGCGGGGAACGCAGTTCTTGCTGCTACAGAAGTTGAAAAGGTAGAATCTGCTAATTGGCGCGAATTAGGTATGTGTGAAACTTTATGGACTTTTAAGG
>CAUHTB010000150.1 GCA_959608595.1 uncultured Veillonella sp.
TACAATAGTATTACCAGAACTTTGTCGATAAATCTGGTTAAGTCGCGTATAAGGCACACAGTCACTATCGAGCAAATCTTTTAATACAAAGCCTGCTCCAATAGGTGGTAATTGATCTACGTCACCTACGATAATAACATGAGCTTCCTTTGGAATAGCTGCCATTAACGAATAGAATAAACGTACATTGAGCATAGATGCTTCATCAATGATAATAACATCTATATCTAAAGGATCATCTTCATTCTTAGTAAAGTCATAAGAATCACTGCCCTGAACAGGCACTAATAAGCGATGTATCGTTGTTGCTTCAAACTCGGTAGCCTCTGTAAGTCGTTTTGCAGCACGCCCCGTAGGGGCACATAAGATAATACGACCTAATCCACCAAGTTGGAACCCTTTTACTAAAGCCTTAATAATCGTTGTTTTGCCCGTACCAGGGCCACCAGTAATAAGAGAAAACTTTTCAAAGAAGGATAACTGAATAGCCTCTTTTTGAGCATCACCAAATGTAATATGATTATCTGCTTCAAATTTCTCTATAAAACTTGGAATATCTAGAGAAATTGGATCTGCCTCTAATAAAAAATCCTTTGTATAATGAACGCTTTCTACTTCAGACACGTACATTTCTGGAGGGTAAATATATAAGATATCTTCATAATAAGTACTATATAAAGCACCTTGCTCCAAAAGACCTTCAATAAAGTTAGCAATATCATCTGCATCAGTTTGTAACAGATCATCTAAACGGCCAATAAGTTGATCTACAGGCAAACAAGTATGACCTTGATTATCTAAACTGCGTAAAATCCATTCTAAACTAGCCTCTAAACGGCGAGAGTCACTGCCAGTAATACCTAAATGTTCCGCCAGTGTATCAGCCGTACCAAAGAGCATATCTGGTGCTACACGTAACAAAGTATAAGGATTATCTTCAATAACAGCCACAGACTGAACACCGTAATAAGTGTATACAGTTCGACTCCATTTAGACGAAATATGGTGACTTTCAAAAAAGTGATTTAAATCGGATAAAATACCTTCACCAAGTAACGTATTAAATAGTTCATCCTTAATACTTTTTCGAAGACCAGGAACATCCTTAATTTCTTCAGGACGTTCCTCTCGTAAAATTTCTAATATACGAACACCAAAATAATCAAGTACCTTTTCTACGGACTTTTCACCAAAACCTTTAATCCCTAAGTTCATTAAGTAGGTCTTTGCAGCACCCATATTATCAGGTTTTAACTTCTCTACACTAGTAGCATCAAATTGTCGACCATATTTTTCATGTTCTACATAACGGCCGCGAACTTCGATATCTTCCCCCTCTTTAGGAGACTCAAATTTACCAGTACAAGTAATGTATTCCTCATTATAATCTTTAAGGACAAACACGCAATACGTACGTTGTGTATTTTCATATATAGTTCGGTATACAAATCCTCGTATAGCGTCCATTATTTCTCCGTATTAGGTAAGGCTTCAATAATTTCTTGTACCGCATCGGTAATACTGCCTTCATTACCGATTTTAATATGTGCCACTTTTTCATATAAAGGGTATCGTTCTTCATATACATTAAAGATATACTCGATACTTTCTTTTACAAGTGGGCGAATTTCAAGATCCAAATCATCTAGGATATGATTTACATCGCGATTAACAAATACAACAAGACCATTATTACGCATTAACTTTACTGTTTTATCATAGGTAACAGTGCCACCACCGGTAGCAATAACAGATGGTTTATTGTGAATCAATACTTTGATTGTAGTATATTCGTATTCAGTGAAAGCATCTTTACCATCATAAATATAAATATTTTGTACAGATTTCCCAACCTTATCTTGAATTGTTTGATCTAAGTCGTAAAAGTCTCGGCCTAATTCTTTGGCTAACATTTTACCAACTGTAGTCTTACCAGCTCCTGGCATACCGATGAGAAAAATATGCTTATGCATATGCTCTTTTAAAAACTCATTGCTCATAGAAACAACAGTCTTTATATAATTTTCAACATACGGTGATAACGTTTTATCTTTGCAATTTGCAGTATGCAATGCAACAATACTTTCATCACGCGCTTCATCTACTAAGGGTAAATGATGTTCATCTTTATATTTACCAATTTCTTTGATTAAAGATAGTCTTTTTTCAAATTCAGCGACTAATACAGCATCAATGCTATCTATTTGTTTACGAGCTTCTTTAATATCCATGAGAACCCCCTTATTATGCATTAGCCAAAATAGCTAAAGCCTGTTCTTCATCCACCTTCATTTGATCAATAAGATCTTGTAAGTTATTAAATTTAACTTCTCCTCTAATATAGGAAATAAATTGTACAAGGACTACTTTTCCATATATATCTTGGTCAAAGTTAAACAGATGTACTTCGCATCTATGGTACTGATTTTTAAATGTAGGATTATCCCCAATATTACCTACCCCATCATACCAAATGCCATCGATACACACGCGATTAGCATACACTCCATCTGGAGGTGTAGCCATTTCATTAGGAAGTAATAAATTTAATGTAGGAAACCCTAATGTACGCCCTCGTTGATCACCTTTAATAACAGTCCCTTTAAATTGAAATGGTCTTCCTAGCCAACCAGTAGCATCTTCTAAACGCCCTTCTCGAATCGCTTTTCTGATTTCAGTACTTGAAATAGGTGTACTAAGACCATCACAAGGCAATAAAGGCTGTACTAGGACTTGTATATGTTTATCAGCCAATACTTGTTTCATATATGTAGGATTACCTAATCCTTTTGCACCGAATGTAAAATTCTCACCTATTACGATGGCTTGAACATTCATATCCGTACAAAGAGCATCTAAAAATTCATCAGCACTCATTTGAAGTAGTTCTTCATTCATAGGTAATCGCAAAATATAATCTACATTCAAATCATCAAGAACGGTATCCATAACCTCTTCTTGAATAACCCTCTTCGGAACACGTTCTGGATGTAGAATTGTCAACGGATGATGTTCAAAGGTAATGATAATGCTAACACCATTAACTGATGCAGCTTCTTCAACAGCCTTCCGTATAACTCGTTGATGACCTCGATGAATGCCATCAAAGGTACCTAGGGCATATACTTTTGTATCTTTGATTTGACGTAGTTCATCAAACGAATGTAGTTGCTTCATACTTATCCTTCAATAAAAATATTTTTTTCCACCTTTAATGTGTGGTTTGTTCGTTTCATAATACCAATGAATCCATGAGGACCATAGGCTCTATAATAATGATCTGGTTTGGTATAGGAAAATTCACTATCAATAGATAATTGTTTACCTTGAACCATCATCTTTAATTGTACACTATTTACCGTTACTTTTGAAAGATGTGAAACTGCTGTATCCGATGGTAACAATAGGCTTTCACCATGAATCATCAGTTCCTCAGCCATTTTTGCAGAACCAATATCAAAGGACCCTACTTGAGTACGCGCCAAAGATGTCATCGTTCCTGGTATACCTAATGAAACACATATATCACGTAATAATGAACGAATATAAGTGCCTCCAGAGCATGTTACACGAACTGTAAAATATGGAAAGCCATACGCTACAAGCTCAATATTTTTTATATGAATTTTCCGTAATGGCAATTCTACAGAAATACCTTTACGGGCATATTCATAAGCACGAAT
>CAUHTB010000151.1 GCA_959608595.1 uncultured Veillonella sp.
ATAAAAGAGAACCCCGCATCGATCCGACTTACGAGGTCAAGGCCCTAGGCCGCAGACCTGATACGTATGGAGGAGAGATGCGGGGTTTCTTTTACCACTTAGTTTAGAAAAGTGAATTATATTTTGTTGTACTGTGGAGTGAACGTAAATTTTCTGTTTCCAGAAAATTATACGTTCATGTTTGCGCTTTTACGCACATAGAACCAGTAGCATACTGCTACAGTTACGATGTTGAAGGCTAATAGTACAGCAAAGGCTGGATGGATATTACCAAATGTGGAATATACAAAGCCGAAGATTTTAGGTGTAATAAAGGCACCGTATGCAGCTACGGCAGCAACGAAACCTGTAATTAAAGAGGAAAGCAATGGATTGCCGAATACGTGAGGAATCATACGGAATGTTGCACCTGTTGCGAAACCACAGCTTACGAAGGTCAACACGGACATAGCAAAGAAGAATGGGAAGTTGTGCATATCTACGCCAACTGCAATTAGCGCTGTTGTTACACATAGACCGAGAAGGCTTACAAAGGTAACTTTTGTACCGCTGTTAATCTTATCAGCTAACCAACCGCCTACAGGACGAAGGGCACCTGCTACAAGAGGACCAACAAATGCGATAGAAGCAAATGGAACTTCAGGGAATTCTTTACCTACTAATAAGCCAAGTGCTGCCGCATAACCAGAGAAAGCACCGAAGGAACAAGTGTATAGCAATGTAAGTGCCCAAGTGTGTTTGTTCCCAAAGATTTGTACAAGATTTTTAGGATTTGGTTTTTCTAGTGGTAAGTTATCCATGAAACGTGTCATCAATGCAAGGATAACAACGAGTGGTACGACCCACATGAAAGCTGCATTGGCAAGATATACGGCGTTGCCTTTAATAATAGCAGGTGTTACACCAAATACGCTACCTAGTGCGGCAGAGCCCATAGCGAATGGAGCTAAGAAGTAGATTACAGAAATACCAAGGTTACCAACACCACCGTTGATACCAAGGGCTGTACCTTTTTCAGATTTAGGGAAGAAGTTGCCAATATACGCCATGGAGGACGAGAAGTTGGCGCCCGCTAAACCGATAAGGGCTGTTAAGATCATGAATGTCGTATAAGAAGTTGTTGTATCTTGAACGGCAAAGCCAAGCCATACAACAGGAACTAATAAAATAAGTGTGGAAATAAATGTCCAGTTCTTACCACCGATTAAGGCCGGCATGTAGGTATATACGAAACGTAATGTAGCACCTACAAGACCTGGTAATGCAGCTAATGTAAATAATTGATCTGTTGTAAAGTTAAAGCCAGCGCCATTTAGTTGTGCTGCAATGGTTGCCCATAAATACCATACACAGAATGAAAGGGTTAATGCAATTGTGGATATAACCAAGTTTTGTTTAGCAATTTTTTTACCAAACTTTTCCCAAAATTCTGGATTTTCTGGTTGCCAATTAGCCACAATTTCGCTACGGCTTGCCCCTACTTGAGGCATTTTTAGTTCGCTCATTTTGAACTTCTCCTTACTGAAAAACTATACATGCAATGAAGACATGGAAGATACAATTATCAGTCAATGTATATGAATATTGCAATCTATAGAATTTCTATTGAAAGTATTCGAATTACTTAGAGAACTGAGTTATAATTATTGTATCACGTAAAATTTTCAATGTCTTATATCACAAATATATTATATATTGTAAAATTTTTTGTGAATGTGACATAAAACACACATATTCTGAAATTAATAAGTTATAATAATCTTATATATACAAAAAAGTATATAATACATGTGCTTTTACTATAAATAGATTAGTATAACTAATGGATTTTGTTTTAAAAGTACAATGGAGTGGTGAAGGTATGGATAAAAATTTAATTAACCAATTACTTGCTTTGCCGGGCGAGGAACTCCATCTTAAAAAAGGTGATTTTCTCTTCCACGAGGGGGACAAGGCAGAACACTTTTACGTAGTGTTAAAAGGTAGAATGAGCATTAAGAAATTCGAATCTAGTGGGCACATTTTTGCGTTGCGTCTAGTAGGTCCGAATAATGTAATTGGTGAGGTTCCGTTGTATGAGGAGAACACAAGAACTTATGTGTTCAACGCCATCGCTCGGGAGGATTGCTCTGTTTATTCCATTCGCTATGATGTGTTAGAGCCAGCTATTGCAAAAGATCATTCATTGGCTATTGCGATGATGCAAATCTACACATTACATATGCGTCGTCAACAGGCAAAATACCGAGACTTGCTACTATATGGCAAGAAGGGAGCATTTTATTCTACCTTGTTGCGCTTAGCCAATAGTTATGGTGTAGAGCGCGAGGATGGTATCTTTATCGATATCGCCCTAACAAATCAAGAGTTGGCTGAATTTGCTGCCACATCAAGAGAAAGTTTAAATCGCATGCTAAGTGAGTTGCGTAAGTTGGGCTATGTAGCCTATGACAAACACCATCTAGTAATCTGTGATTTTGATGCTTTAATCGGATTGCTTGATTTAGAGGTTGATAATATAGACCCTAATATTAGTAATATCGAATAACAGTATTTTCTCCTTTGTGTTAGCTCAGCTAGCACAAAGGATTTTTTTGTAGTTTTGAAGGAGGACACGAGATGAGCTTGTTGTCTCAAAAGTTTAAGTTTCTTCGCAAGAAGAACGTATCTCCAAGCGGCCATCAAATAACTGAAGATGGCGGTCGCGAGTGGGAAAATTTTTATCGTGACCGTTGGTCTTACGATAAAGTTGTCCGCACAACGCATGGCGTAAACTGTACTGGTTCTTGTAGCTGGAATATCTACGTTAAGAATGGTGTTGTAGCGTGGGAAAATCAGGCTACTGATTACCCTGAAACACCAGATGATATGCCGGATTACGAACCACGCGGGTGCCCTCGTGGTGCAACATTCTCTTGGTATCTCTATAGCCCATTGCGCGTAAAATATCCATATGTGCGCGGCGAATTGGCTGAGCTTTGGAGAGAAGCTAAAAAGCATGCTAAGAACCCAATCGAAGCTTGGAAATCTATCGTAGAAGATCCTGAAAAAGCGAAGAAATACAAATCTGCCCGTGGTATGGGTGGCTTTGTGCGCTCCACATGGGATGAAGCGACAGAAATTACTGCTGCATCCTTATTATATACTGCAAAAACATACGGCCCTGACCGCAACGCAGGCTTCTCTGTAATTCCAGCGATGTCCATGTTGTCCTATGCAGCAGGGGCTCGTTTCCTTAACTTAATGGGTGGTTCACCATTGTCTTTCTATGACTGGTATGCTGATTTACCACCTTCTAGCCCTCAAGTTTGGGGTGAACAAACTGATACACCTGAATCTGGTGACTGGTACAATGCTGGTTACATCATGACTTGGGGTTCTAACGTACCATTGACTCGTACGCCAGATGCTCACTTCTTAACAGAGGTTCGTTACAAAGGTACTAAAGTAGTATCCGTATCCCCTGACTATGCGGAATCTACAACTTCTTCCGATGCTTGGCTCAATGTAAAAGCCGGTACTGATGCGGCTCTTGCTATGGCAATGGGCCACGTAATCTTAAAAGAATACTACATCGATAAAGAGACTCCATACTTCAAAGAGTATGCTAAAGAGTTCACAGATATGCCATTCCTTGTACGCGTTGAAGA
>CAUHTB010000152.1 GCA_959608595.1 uncultured Veillonella sp.
AAATTACCATTACCTGGATTACAACTCGAGGATCGTCAATAATGAATAAACCATCTGGGCTCGCATCTAAATTGCGGGCCCTTTTGAAAGCTAAAGAAACACCCATGTGGGGCGTTATTATCGTGCTGGTCATTGTTATAATTTTCCAGCAAATACAAATTTCAGAACTACAATGGCGCGTCGACGAAGACCATGATGGCGCCTCCGTAAATAGTGTAGCTGGTCGCCTTTACATCCTAGAAGGGATGGCTAATAAACATAGCGACCAATTCGATGAAGTCTTTAAAGATATCCGCCAACTACAAAATGATGGTGCTAAGTACGACTGGGAACTAAAACAACTACAATGGTTGCACCCAGAACTGAAAGTACAACCACCAGAGGCTAATCCTTCCCCATTTAAATCGACAGATCTAAACCTCGATATGAATCCTGGGAAAGTGCCTGATGTAACAAAACAAAATCAATAAAGAAATCAGGAATAAATAAAAGCACCTTACATACCTACAAAAGTCATCACAAATGACTCTTCTTATAGGATATAAGGTGCTTTTTTCATTATTTTATTATAGATTTAATTGCTAACTTTCCCATAATACGTCTCCGCAATGACAAGTTGCTTCTACTTGCGATACGCTTCTAATTTATATGCATATTCACTTAAAAGCTCCTTTGAATAAATTTTTTCATTTTTTGAATCTCTAACTTCTTTCCAAATAATAGATGCTACTTTTAATTTATTCGAATAATTGTCACTAGATTCATCTGCACAAAAATCCTTAAAAAATTGATTCCATTGACAAACCGAATTATCATACTTTGCATAATCTGATTCACCATAATATACTTTCAGCAAATCTCCGATTGTAAAGCTTATATTTTTTTCACTTTTTACTTTTCTCCAAGCAGTAGCCATATCAGCATTAAATTTAAATCGTGAAACACCTATTAAATCAGAGAAATATTCTCTAAACTTCGTATTAAAGGAAAAATTACATTCAAGTAATGGTGTATCTAAAGTAATAGTTTCCACTTGCCTTCTTCTATTTTTTATTGATGATTTTTTAATTAAATCGCCTTTAAAGTACTGCTCAATAATATGATTAAGTTCTTGTTTTGTTCCCCTGTATTCTAATCCTAATGATTTACATATTTGTGAAAGTTCATCACGATACCAATAATATTTTTTAAATTCATCAAATGATGTAATTTTATCAAACTTAGGTCTACACTCTTTCAATATTCTGTCTCCTCAAGTTTAAATAATACTATTTTGTAAATTGTAACATAAAATTGAATAGTATCCAAAATCACACCATTGAAGCATTCGTTAAATATTTTCCTATTAAGTTGTCTATAATCTAGTTATCTATAATATAGCTCTACTTAATCCTCTTTATGCTCCATAGATTTTGGAAGTGTCAAAATCAATAATCCTGCAAGGAACATACAAGCGCCCATTACATAGTAACCGTAAGTAAAGCTACCAGTGTGACCATTGATGAAACCAAGCATGTAAGGACCTACCCATCCCCCCATGTTACCAGAGGAGTTAATAAGGCCCATCGCCCCTGCCGCAGCAGCACCAGATAAGAAGGTTGTTGGCATAGTCCACCATACACCCATACCACCGTAAACACCTACAGCAGTTAAGCAAATAAAGAATAGGCTAATTTCTGGGGATGAACTATGTGGTGTTGCCAAGAAACCAATTGTACCAATGAACAATGTAGTAGCAACGTGCCAACGTTTTTCATTGCGCTTTTCAGAGGAATAACCACAATATACTTGTACGAGTAATGCGGCAGACATCGGAATCGCAATAGACCATGCTACTACGCTTGGCGGCCACCCAGATAAGCTTTTAAGAACTTGAGGCATCCAGAAGCTAAAGCCCCAGAAGCCAATAACCCATAAGAAGTAAATTAACGCTAAACGTAATACTTTGGGATCTTTTAAAGCTTGCCATGTAGTATATTTCTTTACAGCTTGCTTTTGTTGCTCTTCTTTTTCAAGTTCAGCCTTGATATAGACTTTTTCTGTATCAGTTACCCAAGATGCATGGTCTGGACGTTCTTTCATCCAGAACGCAAAAATGAAAGCAAATATAACAGCTGGAATAGCTTCAACGATGAAGAGTGTGCGCCACCCATGAAGACCAAAGAATGTTGTATCAAGTAAGATACCTGCCAATGGACCACCGATGATATTAGAGAACAATAAAGATGTTAACATCAAGGAGATTGCCTTTGCTCGTTCCTTTGGCAAGAACCAATTTGGAATGAGTAACGAGTAAATTACAGGATATAAAGAGGCTTCACATAGACCAAGAAGGAATCGATAAATATAAAACTCCAACTCTGTGGTCATCGTTGTCATAAGAATACATACTAGGCCCCAACTAAACATAATACGTGCCACCCAATGCATAGCATTACAGCGAGCAGCGATTAGGGATGCAGGGACTTCAAATAAAACATAGCCTATAAAGAAGATACCGGCGCCCATACCAAATACCTCTGGTGTCAACCATGGTAAATTCTCCTTCATGGTCAAGCCAGCATAGGCAATATTTACACGGTCCAAGAAGGCAATAATAGAAACAATAAATAATGGCAAGACTACGTGTAGCATACGACGCTTCGTAAAGTCTTTAAAATCAATAACCCCACTTTGAGGCTCTGGTGTAGATGAGTTCATATAATTCCTTTCTACTACTTAAGATATTACATACCTTATTATCTTAAGTAAACAAAAGTCCTCTGTCAACGGAATTATATAGAATATAGAAATAACAAATAAGAATAGCAAAATCAAAATGATGACATATAAAAACAAAAAAGTATATTCATTAGGAATAACTGTATAAAATAAAAGCACTTTATAGTATAACGCTGTCTCTATTACAAGATAACAAAATACTATAAAGTGCTTTCATATTAATTAGTACTAACAGGGTCATAATCAGCAGGTACAGGAGCAACGATACTCACAAAGATAACATCTTCTGTTCCAGTATTTTTTGCGCCATGACATTCACCCTTTTTAGATACTATAACTTGCCCCTTTGTAAAAGGCACCTCCGTATCCGGCGTTGGATAAAATACCCCCTTGCCTTGCAATATAACCCATATATCATCAGAGTTATGATGGTAATGCTTTGGTAAGGTTTGACCAGGTTTAATAACCCATACTGAACCACCTGTGGAATCAGTTTGATAAAATGGCGTCCTAACAGCGTTCTCCAAACTTTCAACTTTCACAAGTTCCATATCAAAAACACGTTGATCACTCATAATGCTCACCCCTTTCATTGATTAACAACTACCGAGTTCCAGATGCGTATTCACCCATATTAATATCTAGAACCTCTCGAACGGGCTGGATTAAAGAATCCTCGTATTGAACCTTCCACTGAATATCCTGATTCATCTCGCCATTTTGTAACCCCGCAATGGTTTCCCCATCACCTATTATATTACCCTGTTCGAAAATATAATTCAACACATTATAAGCATGAAATACTACATGATTAGGATCTACACCGTGAAAGTGATACTGTAAATCAGGTAAAAATAATGTACTCATACCCACAGAATCTACCATCATATCATTGGTACCTTGAATACTAAAATAACGCACATT
>CAUHTB010000153.1 GCA_959608595.1 uncultured Veillonella sp.
GCACCATTACAATAATCTACGAGAACATAGTTAGCAATCCCAATAGGCACTTGTTCGCCAGACATAGGATTTACCGCATAGGAACCGGTAAACATACCTTCCTTAGGTGCTTCTGTAGACGTGCGGTCGATGTCGCTCATGTTGCGCATACGCGTGATAAAAGCATCTAAATCAGTTTTGTTAGGTGCATTTTCAATTAAACGTTCTACATATGGATGTTCAGGAGCCAATACTACATAGCTTACGCCGTAAATAGTATCAACTCGTGTAGTATACACAGATACACGTTCATTAATGGATGGCACTTCAAAGGAGAATTCTGTACCTTCAGAGCGGCCAATCCAATTCTTTTGCATCAATTTAACGCGTTGTGGCCAGTGATCAAGAGTGTCTAAATCAGTTAATAAGCGATCAGCATATTCTGTAATGCGCAAGAACCATTGAGATAAATCCTTTTTCTCAACTGGGTTATCACAGCGCCAGCAAGCACCGTCGATAACTTGTTCGTTCGCCAATACAGTATGGCACGTTTCACACCAGTTTACTTTAGCTTCTTTTTTGTATGCTAAGCCTTTTTTATAAAATTGTTGGAAGAACCATTGGGTCCATTTGTAATAATCTTCTTTACATGTTGCAACTTCACGGTCCCAATCATAGGACAAGCCAAGTGCTTTTTGTTGCAATTTCATGTTCTCGATGTTGTCCAGTGTCCATGTTTTAGGTGCAATGCCATGTTTGATAGCCGCATTTTCAGCAGGCATACCAAAGGAGTCCCAGCCCATTGGATGTAGCACGTTGAAGCCCTTCATTTTTTTGAAACGAGCTACTACGTCACCGATGGAATAGTTACGCACGTGACCCATGTGTAAGTTACCAGATGGGTACGGGAACATTTCTAATACATAATATTTTTCTTTAGATTCATCATATTCTGTTTTAAAAGTATGGTTATCTTCCCAGTACTTTTGCCACTTTTTTTCAATATCTTGGGCTACATATTTTTCATTCATGTAGGGGCCTCCTCATATAGTCAACCTCATTAGTTGCCGTTTTATAATCAATATTTTTATTTTACTACTTACTATGAAAGCAGTCAAACTCTAGCGTTTTACTACTTGTACAGAATTTGTGATACGCTTTTTCTCTGCCTTGGCTTCCTCGGCTTGACGCTTTTTCTCCGCTTTAGCTTGCTGCGCTTCTTCCTTAGCTTTGCGTTTAGCTAATTCTTTTTCCTCTTTGGCCTTGCGTTTCGCTTCTGCCTTAGCGGCTTTTGCCTTTTCTTTTTCTTCTAAGCGCAATTTGTATTGTTCAAGCTTAGTTAATGGTTTTGTTTCTTCTACAACTGGTTCAGGAACAACAGCGGTAGTAGATTTAGGAATGCCACGACCTAAATCTTTACCTTGAATCATAACAATAGTAGATTCGTCTTCAAAACCTTTACGCCATGCAGCAAAACCACCGAGATGTAATTCTTTTACAAGGTCAAGTTTCAACCCTAATGATGTATTATCTTCAAACCAAATACGATCAGAGCCAGAACTTGTTGGGATAGATAGATAATATAGCTTCAAACGGTCATCCCAAGTCATTTTATCTTTATAATTTGCAAAATAGCTACCTGTGTTTTTCATAGCCAAAGTTTCGCCTTTTGCATAACCATTAGTATCATGCCATAAGCGCATATAGAATGGTACACCAAGCACCAATTTTTGAGATGGTACTTCAGAAAGCATTTTTTCTGTATGATTGCGAACCCATGGATAACTTGCTACAGGACCTGCTGTAGTACTTTTAGCCCATGTTTCGTCATAGGCCATGAGAACTACATAATCTACGGAATTAGCAAAGGCACTGCGATTATATACTAAGGACCATTCTGGGCTATCAGAATAACCAGTTACATCAATGGATGTTTTAATATTGTATTGATGTAAATGATTCGATAAATATGCTACAAATGCTGTTAAACGATCGCGGTCGGCATAATCAATATTTTCAAAGTCAAAGTTATACCCATCAAATCCGTAAATATAGGCATATTGCACAAGATTATGAGCATATTTTTTCCATACAGATTGATCTGCTAAGATGCCACTAGTAAAACCAGGATCAAATCGATTCGTAATCAAAGGCCATACGTGGTAACCTTTACTTTTATAATCGTTAACATAATCAATACTTACATTAGGACTTGCTTCGAGGCCAAGGCTATGCAATTTGAACCAGCTTGGAGAAATGATATTATCACCACTAGTATTCAGTTTTGCTTGATATGGAGTTCCCTGTGTTGGCCATGGGTCAAAGGCCCAGGACAATGGCGTTTGCATTGTATAAGGAGCTTTTACCGTAGAGGCTTGCGGTGCAGGACCTAATGTTAATTGACCATTGACCTTTGTATAGCTCACACCGAGCATAGCTGGATCAGACTCAATATCGACATAGGTCATGCCATTTTTACTAGTAGTTGGCAATTTTACAGGTTCACCAACGGCAGCAGGATTTAAAGCAATAGTATTTCCTTGTAACTCTGTTTGAGGTACATACACCGTATAGGATGTTTTATATTGATTAGCTTCATAATGACGTGTTGTGTTTGCTAAGAATTGGTCAATGGGAACCAATACCTCAGCTTGTGCTGCAGTACTGGATAATGCAGACATTACTAAAGCTGTTAAGGATTTTAAAATAGTAGATTTACGAATCATGAACTCTCCTAACTCTAGCCCCATAAGGGGATATAATTTCAATCTCTATATTATATCATATAATATAGAATTCATCTCAGTTGTTGCATGAAGGGTACATGTAATTTATAATTTACCTTATACCTTATACAATACAAGTTATTACAAAAGGAGTTTTATATGCATCAATATCTATTTTTTATAGGTGACTTTCCTATCAGGGCTTATGGTGCCATGTTAGCCTTAGCTATCATCTGTGGAGCCTCGGTTGCCTATGTTTTATTAAAAAAAGATGGTCGTGGTTGGCATGAACATATCATCGACTTTTCCATTACTGTTGCCGTAGCGGGTCTCATCGGTGCTAGATTATGGGATGTATTCTTCTTTGATTGGGGTTATTATGGCAATCATTTACTAGAAATCCCCTTTGTATGGCAAGGTGGCATGGCCATTCAAGGAGGTGTCGTTCTTGGCACCATTGCAGGCTATTGGTACTTACGTAAAAATAATATCGACTTTTGGGCCTTTGCCGATTTATTCGCACCAGCATTGATTTTGGCACAATCTGTAGGCCGTATGGCAAATCTCTTAAATGGCGATGCCTTTGGTCATCCTACGGGCGGTAATTTTGGTATTCTCTACCCTGAAAGCACGTTAGCACATCGCACCTACGGCAATCAACCATTATGGCCAGCCGAAATCTGGGAAGGTCAAATCGACATTCTTATCTTTGTAGCCCTCCTATTATTTAGCTCCTTTAAACATGCTAAAGGTCAAGTATTCGTGCTTTATGCGATTCTCTATTCTACGGCTAGATTCTTCCTTGAATTTTTGCGCGGTGACTATGTAAACTTAACATTAGGCTTAAAATCTGCTCAAATGACTAGCTTGATTGTCATCATCATTGGTATCTGTGTATTTATCTATCTAGGCTATCTAGAAAAGAAAAATCAA
>CAUHTB010000154.1 GCA_959608595.1 uncultured Veillonella sp.
GAACAGAAAATTTTCCGCGTTTTCGCGTAGGTATTGGTCGTCCATTACCACAATGGACTGTCATTGACCACGTGTTAGCACCATTTAGTGAAGAATCACAAGAGAAAGTACAAAAAGGTATCAAAGATACAGTAAAGGCTGTATTAGGTACTTTAGAGGTGGGCATAGACAAAGGGATGAATCTGTTTAATCCTAAGCGTCGTCCACAGCGATAAATAACATGCAAAAGGGCATGAGTCTCATTGAGATTCATGCCTTTTTTACGAGGTATATATGAGCAATCAAGAGAAAATGCCTTTTGTAGAGGCTTTAGAATCATATAAGGAACAACATTTTGTGCCTTTTCATACACCTGGTCATAAGATTGGTGTTGAAGCGCCTCAGTTACTAAAAGACTGGATGGGACCGGCACTGCCATATGATTTAGGGGTTATGTATGCTCTAGATGATTTACATGAACCTGAACGGGAATTAAAAGAGGCTCAAGATCTAACGGCTGAATTATATGGAGCTGATGATTGCTGGTTCTCTATTAATGGCACAACCGCTTTAATTGAAGCGATGATTATGGGGAGCGTAGGTCCTGATGAAACGATTATCATTCCTCGAGAAGCACATCGTTCCGTTATTAGTGGATTAGTGTTATCTGGTGCGAAGCCTGTTTATATGGATTGCCAATTTGATGATCGGTGGGGTATCCCTTTAGGTGTATCAGTGGATGCTGCTATTAAAACCATGGATGCTCATCCAGAGGCTAAGGCGATTCTCTTAGTGTATCCAAACTATTATGGTGTAGGTGTAGATATTGTAAAGATTGTAAAAGAAGCGCATAAACGAGGGATGATTGTTCTTGTTGATGAAGCGCACGGACCTCATTTACCATTTTCAGAAAATTTACCTGTTGAAGCCATTGCGGCAGGTGCAGACTTAGTAGCACAAAGCACGCATAAATCGGTAGGTTCTTTGACGCAAACCTCTTGGCTATTAGGCCAAGGGGATAAAATCAATCAGCGTCGCATTACGCAAATGCATCAAATGCTACAAAGCACTAGTCCCAATTACATATTCCTTGCCTCCTTAGATATGGCGCGTCATCAATTAGCCACCGAAGGTAAGGCGCTAATAAGTCGAACCGTAGAATTGAGCCTATATTTGCGTCATGAGCTCAATAAGATTTCAGGTATTACTACTATGGAATATATAGACATTCAAGAACGAGTAGTAAACTATGATTGTACAAAAGTACTAATTGATGCTAAAGCACTTGGATTGACAGGTATTGAGTTTGAGCGGATGTTGCGAGAATATCGTATTGAGGTAGAGTTAGTGCAAGCGCACCATGTGTTGGTGCTCATTACTATTGGCGATACAAAAGAGTCTGTAACGTCCCTTATTCAAGCCGTACAAGCTATAAGTGATACGATATTACATACATCTAAAGTAGCTAATAGTAACGTGGTGGAGAATACAGAAAATCTTAGTAAAGATTCTTCATTGCTACCTAAACCTATTGTACGTGTAACTCCTCGCAATGCTATGTATGCTAATCGTGAGCAAGTGCCTTTACGAGATGCACTGCATCGTATTGCAGGAGAGACTATTGCTTATTATCCACCAGGGATTCCTTGTGTAGCGGTAGGTGAAGAGATTAGCTCCTCTGTGTTACAATATATAGAGAATCGGAAGGCTCTAGGGTATGTACCGAATGGAGCTGATGATATGACATTAGAAAAGATCTGGGTGTTACAGGAGTAATTATGGGGACTTTAATTATCTTAGAAGGCGGAGATGGTAGCGGTAAGGCTACACAAACTAAACTTTTAGTAGAACGCTTAATCAAGGAGGGGCATGCCGTTAAATCTGTGAGCTTTCCAAACTATGATAGTGGTGCTGCTATGCCTATCAAAATGTATTTAGCTGGTGAGTTTGGCAAAGATGTACATGATGTAAATCCTTATGTGGCAAGCTCCATGTATGCCATAGATCGCTTTGCATCCTTTAGAACAGATTGGGAAGAGTTCTATAAAAATGGGGGCATCATTATTGCAGATCGCTATACGACGTCTAATATGGTACACCAAATGGTTAAATACGATGATCCAAAGGAACGTACTGCATTTTTGGATTGGCTTGAAGACTTTGAATTTAACAAATTTGCTTTGCCCACACCTGATGCGGTATGCCTGTTAGATATGCCACTCGAAGTGAGTGAAGCCCTTATGGCGGAGCGTACTGGTAAAACGGGCGGTAATACAGGGGATATTCACGAAGGAAATCATCAATATTTAGTAGCTGTTCACGATGCCTATGAAGAGCTAGTAGAACGCTATCAATGGCACCGAATTCCTTGTGCCACAAAAGGTAATTCCAGTCAGTATACATTGCGCACCATTGAAGAAATTCATAACGATGTATATCAAGCAGTAGTAAATCTACTACCTTAGGATAGGGCGACTCTTTTAAAAGTCGCCTTTTTCTTATATAATATTAATATTGAGCATGTATTGATAGGAGGGGCTATGACATATTTTGATTCTATAATTGGTCAAGATTCGATCAAGGCACACCTATCGAAACTTGTAAGTAGCAATGCATTGCCACATAGCCTTTTGTTTTATGGTGAAGCAGGTCTTGGTAAGCTAGATATGGCAATCGGTTTGGCATCATTATTATTAGGACGTCAAGTATTCTCTCAACCCAAGGGAGAATCGTATTTAGCTGACGTTAAAGAAGCACGTCTTGCTAATGGTGAGACTGAAAAACGTATTGAAGCAGAAGGTTTGCCTATCTATATGGATAAGGGCGATGCCTTTTGGATTCGTCCTATGAAGACAACCTTAAAGGTGGAACAGTGGTATTCCTTACTACAAGACCATCTGTCTGTAGCCGGGAATGGTAACCGTGTAGTTATTGTGGAGGACTTTCATACGGCTAACGCAGTCATGGCAAATGCTATGTTAAAAACCATTGAAGAACCGCCAGAACAGGTGTATTTCATTATTATTACGAATAAAATTAACACCGTATTGCCGACCATCGTTTCAAGATGTATGGGCGTTGGTTTTAACAGTGTTGATGTAGATACGATTCGCACGGCACTTGTGGCACGTGGCATCACCGGTGATATTGAGCAGGCTTTGTTAGCCGGTCATGGCAATCCACAGTTAGTGGAAAAATTGGCTACTCAAGATCGCATTGAAATGCTAGAGTTAGCTGTTAAGGTAATGGACATGCTCGCCTTTGAAACAAGATGGTTTTCTATGATTTCTCTAGCTTGTGAAAGCTTACCTCGTGAAAGCCTAACAGAATTGATGCATTGGTTACGTCTTGTAAGTAGAGATATGATGGCTCTTAAAATGGGGGCTCAAGACGGACAATTACAAGTACTTATGTACAAAACTCAATTATTACGATTATTACCGCGCTGGTCTATGCAAGCATTGTCTCAGGTCATTACTGAAACATTGCAAGCGGAACGGGCTTTGCGTTTACATATAAAAACCGCTCTCGTGGTGGACGGTCTTAGTATCGCCCTTCATGATGCTCGGGAGGAGGATTAAATGCTAACCATAGTTGGCGTACGCTTTAAAAAGGC
>CAUHTB010000155.1 GCA_959608595.1 uncultured Veillonella sp.
CTACGACCGATCGGTTAACAGCCGATTGCTCTACCAACTGAGCTATCGAGGAATGTATGGAGCGGGAAACGAGATTCGAACTCGCGACCCCCGCCTTGGCAAGGCGGTGCTCTACCGCTGAGCTATTCCCGCATACAGAACCGATAATTAATATAACATAATCATCAATCTGTCGTCAAGAAGAATTTAAGTCTGTCCTGACTGCCCTATAATAATATCAATTTACACATATAGTGTCAATGGTTTTTCCATGAAATTCTCAGTTAATTTCGGATAATTGAGCATAAAACATATAAAAAGAGGGATTTAATACTCCCTCTTTTATATAGATTACTCTTTATTCTTTTGTCTACCTTTACCGGCACCATCTTCAGCTGCTTTAACCTCAGCTTCAACGAAGGTTTTCATATCATTTAACATATGCATAGATGCATCGATAATAGATAGACCCATTGTAGCCCCTAATGCTTCATCAATTTGTAGATTGTAGTGTAAGCATGGTTTTATTCCAAGGAATCGACATTGCTCTTTATGAATTGGTTCCTCATATGCGGCGGATGGGAATATATAGTCCTTAACCAATGGTTCAATGGTAACGGCTGCTAACACCGCTGCCCCTGTTACCGCATTATCAAATACTACAGCCATACGGTGACTTGCGGCACCTAAGATAAAACCTGTTAAAAATGCAATATCTAAACCACCTGCTACCTGAAGTAAGTGTAATACCGCATCACGGCGCTCGCTTTCACTCAAAGCAGACCAATCATCAACAGCGATATTAAAACGATCTACAAAGGAATGAATATGAGCCGCTCGCTGTTCAATAGTAGGGCCACATTCAGTATGAACGAGAATATCGACATAGGCACAGCCCGTAATAGTTGCAGTAGTTACGAGAGAATCAAGGAATGCTCGTTCACCAATATTACCAATAGCAACGACTTGCAATCCATCGTTGTGTAATTTATCAGCATAGGTGAATCCTAACTCTAAAGCGCTCTCTAGTTCCTCTTGAGAAATAGCCGGTTCTACACCAAAGAAATGAGATCCTTTACGAATGACTTGTTGATCAATATATTCTAGATTACTAGTATCTTGCTCAAGACCTACATTTACAACATGTACGTCTGCATTTAACTTAAATGCCGCCCCCTGCGTAGCCGTTCTACCTTCATTGAAACGCTTGATAGCCTCATAACTTTCACTACCATGCTGACTATTTTGAGGACCATCTACCAAGTGGTCCGACGCCACCACAAGTACGCCATATCGCAAATGATTTGGTTGAGGATCTGCCAGAATACCTGCAAAACGCTCAGCTATTAACTCTAATGTTGCAAGGCTATAAATAGGTTTTGTTAAATTATCGATACGTAATCGACATGCTTCCATGGATGGTGCATGTAATGGTTCAATTGTAAAAGTTCTCATGCCTTACCTCCTGTAACAGCCAAATACATATGAACGGCAAGATCTAGCATTCCCATTTGAATGGAGCCACCAGAGGCCTCACCGAGACATAGCCCTAAATCAACATAGGCTTCAAGGCCTAAATTTTCTAAAGAAGATTTAGCCGCTTTTTCAGCAGATAAATGAGATGCCATTACATAATCCATCGCCTGTGGAACTAATGTTTTAGCAACCAATGCACAAGCAGATGTATTAAAACCATCAATAATAACAAGTGCATTGTTCGCTGCAGCACCTAGAATAACACCTACGATACATGTAAATTCAAAGCCGCCCACAGAGGATAAAATTCCGATTGCATCATCTTTCGGAATATTTTTATATTTTTCTAATACATCATGCACAATGCGTTGCTTTAATTTTAGACGCTCATCAGAAATATTAGTGCCTCGCCCTGTAGCATCCTCTGCAGTGAGTCCTGCAAACTTGGCAGTCATAAGAGCACTAGCAGTAGTATTGGAAATGCCCATTTCCCCTACTAAGAAAACATTAAAGCCTTCTTCGATTTTCTCTTTTACAAGGCGGATACCTGTTTCAATGCCTTCAATGGCTTGTTCACGTGTCATGGCCGGTTCTTCTACAAAGTTTTTTGTGCCCATACCAAGTTTATGACTACGGAGTCCTGGTACCCAGCTCATATCTGCATCAATGCCCATATCGATGACTTCCATTTGAGCACCACAGTAATTAGCTAAGGAATTGGCGCCCGCCCCTTTAGGAATTAGGTAGTTTTGTGTCATCCCTACAGTTGTTTCCTTTGGGTACGCACTTACGCCCATATCGGCCACGCCATGATCGGCAGAGGCAATAATCATACAAGGTTTTGGAACCGTTAAGTGCTCCTGATTTGTAGCCGCACCATATTGAGCCACCACGTTTACAAGTCGCCCATATTGTTCTACAGGTGAACCTGCATTCCAATTATCGATTATATGTTGTTCAATTTCATGACTGCGACCTCTAATAGCGTCACAAGTTTCTTGTAACAAACTCATAATATCTCCCTTAACTAAATCATATGTTACATGTATATTCTTCTAGAGCTCTAGTATACACATTATACTGCATAAATCATGTTGCTTCAGCTACATAAATATGCATAAGTATTAAATAAATGTTAACTAATCATTGTTAGTATCCATGATTACTAACCAGTATATATTTCTAGCTAATCGTTAATTGTCATTAGCTATTTTTGATTTGTCCTGTTAAATATGGTAATTTACCACGGATTTCTCTGCCCCGTTCAAGATAGGATTCTAAGGCTTGACCTTCGTCTTCTTGTGAAAGTATCTCTTTTACACGTTGAATTTCGGATTCGATCTGTGAAAGGCCTTCAATTACATTGTGTCTATTACCGTAGATGATTTCACGCCACATAGATGGCAAACCACCGGCAACACGTGTGCAGTCTCTAAAGCCACCTGCAGATAATTTCATGCGCAACTCGCCCAATTCATCACCACCGGAAACTTGCGTTAAAATGGATGCCAATAAATGTGGCATATGGCTAACCATAGCTAAATATGCGTCGTGAGCATAGATATCTACAAATTCAATACGGGATCCTACAGCACGACCCATTTCAGCTAACTCTTGAGCAACCTCTTCACTATATACATCAGAGGCTTTATCCTCAAGGACAATCCAGCCCATACCTTTAAATAGATTTTTATGAGACACTTCGTAGCCACCCTTTTCAGAGCCGGCCATAGGATGGACAGATACAAAGATAGTGCCTTTAGGAATAGAACTGTATACAGCTCGTACAAAGTTTTCCTTTGCGCTAGACACATCCGTTACTACTTGCCCAGGTCTAAAGAGGTGTGCCGTTTCTGTAAATAGTCTTGCATTTGTATCTGGAGGTAGTGAAAATACGACAATATCCGAATTCTCAATCAATGGTTCTACCTCAGTCCAGGCAGCTTTCACCACACCATCTTGAATGGCTGCATCACAAACCTCTTGGCGACGCGCATAGCCCACTACCTCATAATCGGTATAAGCCTTTAACGCCTTTGCCAACGAACCACCTAATAACCCCAAGCCAATAATACCTACTGTCTTACTCATATAAACCTACTTTCAC
>CAUHTB010000156.1 GCA_959608595.1 uncultured Veillonella sp.
TTTTCTGTATCAATGTAAATACCATTTTTCTCCATTACTACTAAAGTATGAATCAATGGTAACTCAATTGTTTCATATAGAGACCAAAGCTCTTCACGGCGTGCAGATTCACAAGCTACTTCGTTCATAGCGAGTAAAGCTTTCACCATGGACACGCATTCTACATCTACACTACCACTAGCAATGCTTGGCACGGAGAAACGTTCCGTTAAATATAGATAACCATAGTTAGTACGCGTAGGATCTAACAAGTACCCGAGAAGAGACATATCATGAACACGAGCTGTTTTATCATTATTAAATAAAGAAATCTCAGCTGGCGCATCTTCACCAAAGGCTTCAATAATTTCTTTAGTTTGAGTAGTAACGATAGCATTTGCACCTTGTAAAACAGCTAATACAGCTTTAGTATCATCAGTTTTTACAATAGTATCACCATTAGATAAATACGCATTCATTACTGTTCTAAATGGAGTTTTACCATCTAATACAACATGTATTGCCACCGTTTTATCTGTATAGAACTCAGAGGTTAAAGCCTTAGCATCTGCTAAATCATCTAGAGAAATTTCTTCTTGTGGGGCAAATAAAGAACCAGGATCACCAAAATCGGCTTCCTCTCCGCCCATTACTTGTACGATACGAGGCGTTAATTTAGTAAATCCCAAGGTCTCGAATAAAGGCTGTACCTCAGAGGTATGAAAATTTTGTACAAAATCTTCAACCTTGTAAGATAAATCCATATCTGTCTTAATGGTTGCCAATTCACGAGATAAAAACGCTAAGTCTTTATTTTCTACGAGTCGCTCTTTTAATTTCTTACCGGAAATATCTTCGATATGGTCATATACGGACTCAAGATCACCGTATTCTGTAATCAATTTAAGGGCTGTTTTTTCACCTACACCTGGTACACCTGGAATATTATCAGAGGAGTCACCCATAAGGGCTTTCATTTCGATAACCTTATCAGGACCATAGCCATAGAGTTCTTCCATGTTATCAAGAGTAACCTCTAACATATCAGAAATACCTTTTTTAGTTAAGAACACGTGACTATGCTCTGTAACGAGCTGCAGATTATCACGGTCACCAGTAATGATTTGAACAGCCATCTCTGGTGTACCAAATTTCTTACTTAAAGATCCTAGAATATCGTCCCCTTCAAAGCCTTCTTCTTCAATAACACAAATACCTAAAGCTTTTAATACATCTTGAATAAGACTAAATTGAGGGCGTAAATCCTCTGGTGCATCTGGACGATTGCCTTTATATTCGCTATACATTTCAGTACGGAACGTCTGACGACCTTTATCAAAAGCTACGGCAATATAATCAGGGTTAATTTCTTCATACAATTTGATGAGCATTGTTAAAAAACCATACACTGCATTCGTTGGAGTGCCCAAAGCGGACTTTAACGGTGGTAATGCGAAAAACGCACGGAATAACAAACTACTGCCATCTATAATCATTAATTTTTTCATAATACACCTCGCTTAATTCTATCCTTTATTATAACATAAGGGAGCTAACTAACTTTTAAAATCAAAATAATTAACTAATTACAACATTAGCAAATATATTAATAATCTTAATTTCATAAAACAGACTTATATGCTATAGTTAAAGAACAGTAGAAAATGTTTTATATTTCATACTAACAAGGAAAATATTGGGCTGAAAAGTCCTTGCGTATCAATATGTGGTATGATATAATCATTCAGGTATAAGAAACGATTTTTAAGGAGGTGACTCAATTGCCAAACATTAAATCCAGTATTAGAAGCGTAAAAACGGATGCTGAACGTCGTGCGAAAAACGCCGCTGTAAAATCTCAAATTCGTACAGCAGCTCGTAAAACCGTTGAAGCTGTTCAAGCAGGCGCAGTAGAAGAAGCAAAACAAGCACTTGTTCATGCTACTAGCGTAATTGATAAAGCAGCCTCCAAAGGTGTACTTCATAAAAACACTGCAGCTCGCAAAAAATCCAACCTTGCAGCTAAAGTAAACGCTTTATAATTTTAAAAGCAAGTAAGACAGTCTCTCGGATTTCCGTTGAGGCTGTTTTTTTATGCCCTTTTTCATTTTATATATTATGATTGTTTCGTTTTTTATACAGTTATATTTTATTACGCCCTATGGGCAGATTAGAGGACTATTACTATGAGAACACTATTATTAATGCGTGGTGCTCCTGCTAGTGGTAAGTCTCAGTGGATTCGTGACAACAATCTTGAGGCTTACACCTTAGAAGCCGATCATTTCCGTATGCTATTACGCAGCCCTTCCCTTGGTGAAAGCGGCTGGTATATTTCACAAGAGGATAATGGTCCGGCCTGGGAACTCCTATTAGATTGCTTAGAGAAACGAATGAGCAATGGCGACTTTATCGTTTTAGATGCTACCCACACTACATCTAAAGCTGTTAATGCATATAAAGAATTGCTTAACAAATATAAATATACTGTATATTACTACGAACCAGATACATCATTAGAAGAATGTTTAGCTCGTAATGCTACACGAACAGATTACAAACGAGTACCTGAGCAAGTTATACACCGCATGCACAAGATGATTAAAACAACTACATTACCAAAGTTTTGTAGGAAAATAAATTCTATCGATGAAATCAACAATTACTTTACTGTAAATTTAACGAATCGATATGAGCGAGTACGTATCATCGGTGATATTCACGGCTGTTACACGGCATTACAACAAGCTATCACTCCATGGGATGAAAAAACACTGTATATCTTTTGTGGCGACTATTTGGAGCGCGGTATTGAAAATAAAGAAATGATGTACGAAATGATGCGTCTTAGTACATTGCCTAATACGATTATGTTGGAAGGTAATCACGAACGACATATTGCAAACTTTGCATTCAATTCAAACTTAGATCATTCCAAACGATTTATGAAAGAAGTAGTGGCACCTATCGTAAAAGATATGACGAAAAAAGATGTAGAATCACTTCAACGAGAATTACGCCTCTTTTATAAATCACTTCGTCAATGCTATCCTTTCAGCTTTCATGGCAAAAAATATTTAGTATCCCATGCTGGTCTTTCCTATGTACCTAACATGACCTTTATAGCTACCTCTACCTTTATAAATGGTTTTGGAGCTTACGAAACAGATATTGCTAAAATATATGATAATAATTACGAGAAAGGTATGTGTCAGAACTTTATTCAAATTCATGGTCATCGTGGTGTTCCAGATGGTAAATATTCCTTCTGTTTAGAAGGAGAAGTAGAGTTTGGTGGAGAACTTAGATACATTGATATTACTGCAGATGCTTTTACTAAAAATGGTATTAAAAATGATGTGTACGATAAAGAGTACATGCGCCATGAATACCAAAACATGACACAACATGTCATCTTCACGCAAAATGAAGATATTAATATTTTAGGTAATTCTAAATTAGTAAAAGTGAAAAAATGCTCCCCTAACCTATACTCCTTGAACTTTACCTCACGTGTATTCCACAAACGATTATGGAATGAAAATACCGTACAAGCTCGAGGATTATTTGTAGATCGT
>CAUHTB010000157.1 GCA_959608595.1 uncultured Veillonella sp.
ACTGTAATTTTTTTGCCTTCCAATTTGCTTAAATTACAATCTGCATCATAATAAACTGTAGTACCTAAAATTTTACCTGCCATACTAGACAACCTCCAAAATATATTCAATAGAATATTTAATATATATACTGTACACAATCTCACAAATAAATGCAAGATTTGTAGTGTATATCGTAATTTATCGAATAGTCAAATAGACTAATCTACAACTTAAATTTGTACCCTTTTTGTATTAAGAAAAAATGAATTATCCCAATTTTAGCTCTTATTTAACTATAATCCATGGGCGATTTTTCTCCCATACTACAGATACATCAATACCAAATACGTCGCTTAGAATTTCATCTGTCAAGATGTCTCGCTTCTTGCCTTTATACACAATGAGGCCATCTTTAATAATAGCTACATGTGTAATACTGGGCATAATCTCTTCAATTTGATGAGATACATAAATAAAAGGCTTATGCTCCTCTCGTGCCATATTCTCAACAGTTCTTAAGAATTGCTCACGAGCAGGCAAATCAAGTCCAGAACAAGGCTCATCTAAAATGAGTAAATCTGGATTAGCCATGATAGCACGTGCTAATAAAACACGGCGCTGTTCACCAGCGGACAATGTATGAAATCTATGTCCTTCTAAATAAGATAAGCCAAACTCGGATAATAATTGCATTCCTCGTTCACGTACCTCAGGATCTACCTTTTGATAAATACCAATACTATTAAAAGCACCAGAAATAACAACATCTTCTACCACTTGTTTATCTAATGTGGACTGAAATTGTCCAAGCGCAGAACTAACAAAACCTAATCGCGCCTTGATCTTTGGCCATGCATATTTGCCAAATTCATGACCAAATACGCGTAATAAACCTGTTGTAGGAATTTGATACGCTGGAATCATACTGAGCATTGTCGATTTACCAGCACCATTGAGACCTAATAGAGCCCAATTTTCCCCTTCTTCAACATGCCAATCTATGCCTTTTAAAATCTCTCGGCCTTCGCGACGAAACTTGACGTCTTCATAATGGAGTAATTCACTACTCAAACAATCATCTCCTAAATTTTTTCACCACGGCTCATTGCTGTAATGCCAGTTTTGGCAATTTCAAGGACACCATAGGTTTCCATAATTTGAATGAAACCGCGCAATTTTTCTACGCTACCAATTACTTCAATAATCATAGAAGTAGGAGAAATATCGAGCACATTACCACGATATACGTCAGCAATTTGTACTATTTGTGACCGTGTTGTAGCCGTTGCTTTTACCTTAATTAACATCAATTCACGACATACTACATCATGATCTTCAAAAACTTTAACCTTTACAACATCAATGAGCTTGTAAATTTGTTTTTGAATTTGATCTAGGATGCGATCATCGGCCTCAACGGTGAGGGTAATACGCGCATAGCCTGGTGTATTTGTAATACCAGATGTCATTTTTGTAACATTAAAACCACGACGGTTAAAGAGTGCCAATATACGTGCACCAATGCCTGCTGTATTTTTTGCAATCACTAAGACTTGATGTTCTTTCGCCATTATAGCACCCCTTTCTTGCCCATCATACCACTTACGGTACCGCCAGCTGGAATCATCGGCAATACATTATCTTCTCTTGCTACACGACAATCCAAGATGATACTTTCATCAGATGTAATGAAAGATTTAAATTCTTTATTGAAATCCTCTACATTATCGATACGAGCGGCTTTCAAATCAAAGGCATCTGCCAATTTCAAGAAGTCTGGACTCGCTTCCAAATCTACATAGGAATAACGGCGGTCATTAAAGATTTGTTGCCATTGACGAACCATGCCAAGGTAACCATTATTAATGATAACAATCTTAATTGGTAAATTATATTGGCGAACCATCATGAGCTCTTCGAAGGTCATTTGGAATCCACCATCACCCACAACAAGGATAACTTGTTTATGAGGTGCCCCCACTTGAGCCCCAATTGCAGCTGGTAAACCATAGCCCATGGTACCTGCACCACCAGATGTAACAATGGTATGAGGTTTTTTATGAGTTAAGAATTGAGCCGCCCACATTTGATGTTGGCCTACGTCAGTTACAATAACGGCATCCTCTTTGGCAATCTTGTTAAGTTCAGATAATACGTATTGTGGATGTAATACACCATCTTTAGATTCAGGAATTACCATAGGATATTCCGCTTGCCATTCACGAATTTGTGCAATCCACGCTTCATGAGTTGTAGGTTCTACAAGCGTATTAATTTCAGATAAAACTCGCTTCAAGTCACCTACAATTGGTACGTTAATAGTAACATTTTTATCAATTTCTGCTGGGTCGATATCGATATGAATGATTTTAGCTTTTTTACAGAAGAAATCTGGATGACCTGTAATGCGGTCGTGGAAACGAATACCGGCTGCAATAACAAGGTCTGCTTCTTCTGTACTATTATTAGCCGCTACAGAGCCATGCATACCCACCATACCAAGAGCAAGCTCATGGTTCCCTGGGAAACCACCAAGACCAACTAATGTATTTGTTACAGGAATTTGAGCCTTTTCTGCCAATTCCTTTAACTCATCCATAGCGCCAGATTTCAATACACCGGCACCGGCAATGATGAGCGGACGTTTCGCATTTTTAATGAGTGTAGCCGCTTTCTTAATTTGCCCTTGATGACCTTTATAGGTTGGATCATACCCTTCAAGATGGATAGGTACTTCATATAATTTATTGTATTCTGTCATGGATATTTTTTCTGTTTGAACATCCTTAGGAATATCAATAAGAACAGGTCCTGGACGACCTGTACTAGCAATAAAATACGCTTCTTTGATGATGCGAGGTAAATCGCGAATATCTTGAACAAGATAGTTATGTTTTGTAATCGGCATGGTAATACCTTGGATATCTGCTTCTTGGAAGGAATCCTTACCAATAAACGGACGACCAACCTGACCAGTAATGGCCACCATAGGTACAGAATCCATGTAAGCAGTCATAATACCTGTAACAAGATTAGTTGCACCAGGACCGGACGTAGCGAGGCATACGCCTACTTTTCCAGATACGCGTGCATAACCATCTGCTGCATGGGCTGCACCTTGTTCATGACGAACAAAATAATGTTTAATTTCAGGGAAGCTATAAATTTCATCATAAATTGGAATTACCGCGCCGCCTGGATAACCGAACATGTCGGTTACACCAAGGCGATGCAATGTTTCAAGGACAATGCGTGCCCCATTGATTGTTTCTGCGCTCATAGGAACCCTTTCGACCAGCTATTCAGATAAAATCTCGCTGGAATTTAATCGTTTAATAATGTAACCATTATTTTTGAAAGTATCAATAATGTGTTGGATGTGTTCTTCACCATTTGTTTCTACAGTCACTTGCAATTCCACTTCATGGAAGCGGTCAAGGTTTTTAAACTGATTATGATCAAGTTTAATAACGTTTGCATCCGCATCTGCAAGCATTTCAGATACAGCAACCAATTGACCTGGTTTATCTGGAAGGTTTACAGAGAA
>CAUHTB010000158.1 GCA_959608595.1 uncultured Veillonella sp.
AAGTATTGGCGCAAATGGAGGGATATTATGGCATTTGATAGCTTGTCAGAAAAACTGCAAGAAGCCTTTCAATCCTTAAAGGGGAAGGGCAAAATTACAGAAGATGATGTCAATCTTGCGTTGCGTCAGGTACGTACGGCTCTATTAGAAGCGGACGTTAATTTTATGGTAGCGAAGGACTTTGTTAAGTCCATTAAGTAAAAGGCCCTCGGTGAAGAGGTGTTCGGTTCCTTGAATCCAGCACAAACGGTTATTAAAATCGTAAATGACGAGTTAACGGCGTTATTGGGCGGTACACAAAGTCGTATCATGATTTCCAGTAAGCCACCAACAATTATTATGCTCGTTGGTTTACAAGGTGCTGGTAAAACTACTACAGCTGGTAAATTGGCAGTATACCTTCGCAAACAAGGTAAACATCCAATGCTCGTAGCGGCCGACGTATATCGTCCAGCTGCGATTACTCAATTGCAAGTTGTAGGTAAGCAAATCGATATCCCAGTATTTGCTGATGAAACACCTGGTGCCAATCCAGTAGACATTGCACGCCGCGCTGTAGAGCAAAGCACGCATATGTTGAAAGATGTTGTTATCATCGATACAGCTGGTCGCTTGGCTATAGACGAAGTCCTTATGGATGAGTTATCCAACATTAAAGCCGCTGTTCGACCTCATGAAATTCTACTCGTTGTAGACTCCATGATCGGTCAAGATGCGGTAACAACGGCACAAACGTTTAATGAAAAATTAGGCGTTGACGGTGTTATCCTCACTAAACTCGATGGTGATGCGCGCGGTGGTGCTGCATTATCCATCAAAGCTGTAACAGGCTTGCCAATTAAGTTCACTGGTGTGAGCGAAAAAATGGATGGTTTCGATGTATTCTATCCAGACCGCATGGCTTCTCGTATCCTCGACTTGGGCGACTTTAAAACATTAATCGAAAATGTACAAGGCGCCATCGATGAAGAAGAAGCTCGTGAAATGGCTAAGAAAATGGCGAAAAACAATTTCACCTTGGATGACTTCTTGAAACAGATGAACCAAGTGAGAAAGTTAGGGCCATTACAAAATATTATTGGTATGTTGCCAGGCATGGGACAAATTAAGGATCAATTGAAAGACCTTGATTTGAACAGTAAAGAGGTGCGTCGTATTGAGGCCATCATTACATCCATGACGGCAGCAGAGCGAGAAAATCCAAGTATTCTTAATGGTTCTCGCCGCAAGCGTATTGCATTAGGTTCTGGTACACAGGTTCAAGATGTAAATCGCTTGTTGAAACAATTTGAAGAAGCGCGGAAGATGATGAAGCGCATGCAAGGTTTACGTGGCGGTAAGGGCGGCTTCCCCGGAATGCCTAAATTACCGTTTATGTAATACATGGGCAGGGGCGCTGAACCTGTCCACCCATATCAGTATAAGGAGGTGAATTTCACATGTTAAAAATTCGTTTGACTCGTTTAGGTGCTAAAAAAGCTCCTTTCTACCGTATCGTTGTTGCTGACGCACGTGCTCCACGTGAAGGTCGTCCTGTTGACACTATTGGTCAATATGATGCTACTAAACAACCAGCTATCGTTAATGTAGACGAAGAAAAAGCTTTGGCTTGGTTAGCTAAAGGTGCTCAGCCTACTGACACTGTTCGCTCCTTGTTCAAAAAACAAGGCGTTATGCAAAAATTTGCAGACGCTAAAAAGTAATTAATAGAGAGGCATACTGTGATGATAGAATTAATTTCATTAATTGCGAAATCATTAGTGAAGCAGCCTGATGCCGTATCTGTTACCATGGTCCAAAAGGGGAATATGGAAGTTTATGAACTTCATGTAGCCCCAGAGGATATGGGCAAAGTCATCGGAAAGCAAGGACGAATAGCGAAAGCGATTCGCGCTGTGGTGAAAGCGGCGGCTATTAAAGAGAACAAAAAGATATCTGTTGATATTGTCTAAAAGGGAGTATTCCAATGGAAGAAATGACATTACGTGTCCCTGTAGCAGTAAAAGCAAAAGTAACAGAAGACTTGAAAGCGAAAATTGTATCTGATCTTGAAACTCGCCTTGATATGGTGAATAAAGATTTGGAAGCAATTGAGTTCCAAGCTCAACGTATTTTGGCTGATGCAGCTAAAGTTGATGCTACAAGTCTCACTGCTATTCGTCAACAAATCGACGAAGAAAAAAATAAACGCTTGGCTTTCAAAGAAGAAGTAACAGCTAAATTGAAGGATGCTAAGGAGTTGTCTTTAGGAACTGAAATTCCTCAAGGTACATTAGAGCAAACAGTTACCGTTAAAATCGGGGATAATTTGGATGCCATGATGGGCGCTGAAATCCTATTAGAAGACGGTAAAATCGTTGCGTTTCGTCAATAATGAAGCATAACGATTTCATCACAATAGGTGTTATCATCGCCCCGCACGGCGTGCGGGGTGATCTTCGTATTATGCCTCAAACCGATTTTCCAGAACGGTTTATGCATATGGATGCCTGTTACATCGATGGTAAAGAATACCACGTTGCATCCGCACGATTTCATAAGCAATTTGTACTAGCCTCATTTAAGGAGATTCCAGATCGAAACACGGCTGAATTATTTGGTAAAAAACAAATTCAAGTTCGTCGTGAAGATTTAGTGGAATTGCCAGAAGGTCGCTACTACATCTTTGATATCATTGGTCTTGAGGTTCAAGATACTAAGGGGAACGTGCTTGGCACGGTTACCGATGTGTTGCAACCTGGTGCTAATGATGTTTATGTGGTTTCCAAAGATGGGGAACCAGATCAATTATTTGCAGCCATTGAAGAGGTCGTTAAAGACATCGATGTGGAAAATAAATTGATGATCGTAGATCCGCCTGAATGGATATAATCCTTTAGGCGGTTTTTTTTATCTACATATAGGTATATTATGGTAAAAGTTATATAATATAGCTATATATAGATAATGCTAATGAGTTAATATGAGTTAATAAGTACAGAGGACGGTCTATGCGTATCGATATCATATCTTTATTTCCTGAGTTTTTTGATGCCTTTTTTAGTCATTCCATCATAAAACGGGCTATCGAAGCAGAACGATTGTCTATGAGTGTAACTAACCCTCGCGACTTTAGCCATAATAAACATGGTCAAGTAGATGATACACCCTATGGTGGCGGTGCTGGCATGCTCATGATGGCACCTCCCATCTTTGAAGCGGTAGAATCTGTTATTGCTCAATATGACAGCCATATTAATAGTACTTATTCCACGGATGAGATGTGTGATGAAATGAGCCTTATTGGTAATCCTAGTGAAAGTTTACGACGTCGTGTTATTTTTATGGGACCTACAGGTCAGCCGTTCACACAGGAAAAGGCTCGTGAATTAGCTACGTACGATCAAATAGTTCTCATTTGTGGTCATTATGAAGGTGTAGATTACCGTGTAGAGGAACATTTAGTAGACGAAACGATTTCTATTGGCGATTATGTATTGACTGGTGGTGAATTGCCAGCTATG
>CAUHTB010000159.1 GCA_959608595.1 uncultured Veillonella sp.
AATATACAAATAATGGATATAGTAAATAATAGAACCAAATCTTTGGTGGTACCTTAATCTTCAATAATACGATAAGTGGGAATAAATATTGCCCAACACCGATAATAGTCCATACAGACATAGGTAAAATTTGATACAAAATGTTTGTATAGATTGGTGTGTAAGCATTAATATAAGACAATACCAAGTACACGGTAGTCAACAATAGGAAATACGGTTGACTCACTTGGAAAATACCATCCAAAATCATAATATTACCAGTTTTGATACCAGTAGCAAACAACTTTGGAATATATCGTCCTGCACAGTCAAATTGACCTTGCGCCCAACGTAAGCGCTGTTTGCAAGACGCCATCATGGTTGTAACCTTTTCGTCGTATACAATAGCATCATGAGCCCAACATGTGCGAATACCATGAGTTAATAATTTCATGGAGAATTCCATATCTTCAGTCAAGCTATTACAATCCCAACCATATTCACGGATAATAGATGTACGTATACACATACCAGTACCGCCTAAGGCTGTAGATAAACCAATGCGGTATTTTGCCAAATGCCACATGTGGTTAACCATCCAAAATGCAATAGAGAACGTACCCGCTACCCATGAGTCCGTAGGGTTTTTAGAGTTCAAGTAACCTTGAATAACAGATTCACCTTTTTCAAGATGATCATTCATTTCTAACATGAATTGTGGATGTACTAAATTATCGGCGTCAAAGATAAGAAATGCATCATATTTACGATCCATTTGCTCCACGCGATCAAACATCCACCCCATTGCATAGCCTTTACCTACTTCTTCTTTATTGAATCGTTCATGCACATTAGCACCAGCAGCTCTTGCTACCTCAGCAGTCTTGTCTGTACAGTTATCAGCTACAACAAAGATATCGTACAGCTCATCTGGATAATCTAGACTTCGTAAATTTTTAACTAATTCACCGACTACAGCTTCCTCATTATGAGCACACACAACAATAGCAAAGGAATTTTTTGGGGTATAGTTTTTATGTACTCTAGACCGCCACATACCGATTACGGCGAGTACAAAATAATAAACCGTATAAATTACGATTATTACCTGCATAGGGATCAAAATCAGATCCAGTAGGTAATTCATACTATTATCCTCCACACACTTATTTACGCACCATATTTAAAGCGCCATTAATAAGGCCAAACACTACATAGCCAGCAAAGATCATCACTGCCCATGTATGCCAATCATACACGAGACAAGCTATAACAAAAATGGCAGTAAGTACAATGGAAAGTTTATTAATATTTACCGCAGATTTACCTTTGAAGTCTGGATATTTTACTTCACTAACCATTAAGAAGCCTACACCAATCATACAAACTACTAGTACAAATTGAGGTACCTCTACACCACACAATACGTAAGTAGCTGCCAAGCAACCTGCTGCTGGAATTGGTAAACCTTCAAAGTAACCATGAACTTCTTCAGTTTTGATGTTAAAGCGAGCAAGACGGAATGCGCCTAATACAGCAAATGCTAGTAAAGGAACATAAGCAATCCAACCTAAACCGTATAGCTCTTTCATATATAGCATATAAGCCGGTGCCACACCAAAGCCTACAACATCAGATAAAGAGTCTAATTCACGCCCCATAGGACCTGCTACACCTAATGCTCTCGCTACACGACCATCTAAACCATCAGCGACTAAGGATAATAGTACGCAAATAGCTGCATAGAAAGTATTACCTGTAGCAGAGAATGTGATGCCTAGGACACCGAAGGCTAAATTAGCACTAGTAAATAAATTTGGAATAATAGATTTATTCATGACGCAACCTCCCGATAACAGTGTCACCACCTGTAATATGTTGACCTTTTTCCACGAACAACTCTACATCCTTATCCATGTAGATTTCAGTACAGGAACCGAATTTAATCATCCCGTACAATTGACCGCGTTCAAGCACACTATCAAGATCCGTCCAAGATACTATACGACGCGCTAAAAGGCCCGCAATTTGTGTTACTAATACGGAAGTGCGATCATTTTCAATACAAATAGTATGACGTTCATTTTCAAATCCTACATCATCTTTAAAAGCAGGCAAGAAACTGCCCATTGTGTAATGACGGTATGTAATTTTACCGTCAATAGGCGCACGATTGGCATGTACGTCGAAAACAGATAAGAAAATAGTTACTTTTTTACACTCTTTATGTAAGTAAATATCTTCGTATACATCAGAAATATCCATAATTTTACCATCTGCTGGAGATAAAATTAAATCTGGATCTTGAGGGATTACACGTTTAGGATTTCTAAAGAAATTGACGAAAAATAATGCCAGAATAAATGAAATAATCGCAATTACATAATGTCCTAAATATCCTAACACCACAGTGATAATGAGCATAGCTCCTATCAGAGGAAACCCTTCCTTAATTATTGGTCCTGTAGGCACGATTCAACACTCCTCTATTTATTTCTAATAACGGTCCACATAAACTTCGGAATAGCCAACATGCGGCCAATCCGTTGAGGTTCTAAATATAATCGATACAACCATTCAAGACGATTCCGTTGCATCCATTCTGGGGCCCGAGGAATATTACCTGCCAAAACGTCAAAGGAACCACCAATACCAATGGCAACAACGCCATCAAGGTGACTCAATTTTTCTGAAATCCATTGTTCTTGCTTTGGTACGCCTAAGGCAACAAACACTAATTTTGCCTTAGACTCCCCAATAGCTTTAACGATTTCTTGTTCCTCTGCGCTATCGAAGAATCCATCATGAATCCCTGCAATATTTAATGGTCCAACTTGGGCAGATAAATTATCAATTGCTCGTTGAGCAACACCAGGTGCTGCCCCTAAGCAGTATACAGGAATTTGCTGGTCAGCCGCAACTTTAAATAATCGTTTTGTTACGTCTACCCCCGTTACGCGTTCAGGCACATGTTCGCCTTGACGCTCTGCAGCCCACAAAATGCCAGCCCCGTCGGGAACAACGAGACTAGCATTATTCAATATGGTATGCAATGTAGGATTTTCATTAGCCAACATAACCATTTCTGCATTAGCCGTGGCTACTAGATGTAGCCCCGGCTCTTCAGTTAAATGCAAAATACGTTGGACTGCCTCATCCATTGTTACACAATCGATAGGCACAGATAAAACAGAAATACGTTTATTCAATGTAATACTCCATTATCAACCACTATAATTTGGTGCTTCAACGGTAATGCTTACATCATGCGGATGACTTTCTTTTAAACCAGCCGCTGTAATTTGAATGAATTGAGTATTTTCAATCATTTCTTGGATGTTATGACATCCGCAATACCCCATACTTGCACGCAAACCACCAACCATTTGGAAAATTGTATCAGCCAACATACCTTTATAAGGTACGCGACCTTCAATACCTTCAGGAACTAATTTCTTAGCTTCTGTTTGGAAATATCGATCTTTACTACCAAGCTTCATAGC
>CAUHTB010000160.1 GCA_959608595.1 uncultured Veillonella sp.
GAAAAGCCGCCCTTGATGAAATGTCTCAACGAGCTTCTAAATTGGGTGCTAATGCTATTATTGGCGTATCCTTCCAATACAGCACAGTAGGTGCACAAAACGGTATGCTTATGATCACATGCAATGGTACAGCTGTAGTAGTTTAATATATCATAGACTACATTAGATATAACTGTTACTATAATCCTAAGGGAAATAAGTAAGTTACAATATATTCTTGTGACTAAAAAACAGCAGGGTGCCAGCCCTGCTGTTTTTTATGTTATTCATGTAAAAAAATCCCCTAATCAATGTGTAAGCCATATAGCTTTCATAAAGATTAGGGGATTTTTATTAAGTAAATGTAGTTATAAGTATATACTAGCTTTTACAAATGTAAGAATATTTGTCATTATTTAATCTTATACCAGCTTGCGTACATGACTGGTAATACGATAAGTGTTAGTACCGTTGCCACTAGTAAGCCGCCGCTAAAGGCGATGGCTAGTGGGCTCCAGAATACAGATCCCATAAGAGGAATCATGCCTAAAATCGCTGCAAGAGCAGTGAGCATGATAGGGCGGAAACGAAGTGTAGCGGAGTTGATAATCGCTTCAAGTGGTTTTTGTCCTTCTGCTTTGTGGATTTCAATTTGGTCTAACAAGATAATGGAGTTACGGATGATCATACCCGAAAGGGCGATGATACCTAGAATAGCCATAAAACCTAATGGTGTTCTCGTAATATTAAGGGCCAATACGACACCGATTAATCCGAGAGGTGCTGTAAGCAAAGCCATGAACATAAGGGCAATACGCTTCAATTGGAACATGAGGATTGTCATGATCACAAAGAGCATAATTGGCATTGGAGTTGCTAGATTTTGTACAGCTGTTACGCTCTTTTCAGCAGCCCCATCCAGTTCAATGGTATATCCTGTAGGCAAGGAATCGCGAATGTCTTGTAAGGATTTATAAACCTCTTTTGTTTTCGCATTGCCTAAAACACCGGCTTTTACATTGGCGTGAATGCTAATAGTTGGCATCATATTTCGATGCCAGATAATACCATCCTCTTGGGTCATAGTGATAGTTGCAATTTGGCTAAGAGGTACGTAGGAACCGTTGCCTGTTTGAATTGGTAAGGAGGATAGAGCACTTAAGTTGTGTTGCTCATTATCTCCTAAACGGAATGTAACAGGAATTGTTTGGTTACCTTCGTAATATTCACCAGATTTTGTACCCGATAATAGACTTTGTAAGTGCAAGGATACGGCATAGCTATCGATACCGAGTAAGCGAGCCTTATTAGGATCGATATGAATATTGGCTACTGGTTCCGTATCTGGCCAGTCAAAGGCTATGTTATGTAAATCCTTGTCGCCTTGCATCTTGTCTTTTACCTTGTTGGCAATTTCTTTTACCACCTTTTGATCAGGTCCAGAAACGCGGAGCATAACTGGATATTTGGATGGTGGACCAATTTGTAAGAACTGCGTATTTACAAGGGCAGATGGGAATTCTTCATTTAAGTATGGAGTCAATTCATTGTATAGTTTATCGCGGTCCTCTAAGGATTTTGTGACGATTACATATTGCAAGAAATTGTTCCGTTGTAATTCCGGTTCCAAGGTGAGGACGAAACGTGGAGAATCTTGTCCAATGTAGGATGTAAAGGTGGAAATATGTTCGTTACCTTGTAAATGTTCGTCGATAATTTTAGCTTGGTTTGCAGTATATTCGATGGACGAACTTTGAGGGAATTGCATAGATACGATGATTTCATTACGCGTTGATGATGGGAAAAATTCCTGTTTGATCAATGGTAGTGAAAGTAGGGATAATACAAAGGCACCTAAGGTGATGAGTAATACGACCTTATGATGGCCTAAGGCCCAATGTAACAGTTTTTCAAACTTATCATAGAATGTAACACTGAGCTTGTGCATGATACGGTTTCGTTTGGTCCATTCTGATTCAGGTTTTGGAGCCTTATTTTCGATGATTTTATAACCGAGAACAGGGCTGACGAGAACAGAGGCGAACCAAGATAGGATGAGAGCCATAAATACAACGATGGATAGAGATTTTGTAAACTCTGCTACCATGCCTTCTGCGAGTGCTAATGGCAAGAAGCCTGCACAGGTAATGAGCGTACCAGATAGCATAGGGAACGCTGTCGATTGATACGCAAAGGTGGCAGATCTAAAGTGCCCCCAACCTTCTTCGAGCTTAACGCTCATCATTTCTACAACGATGATGGCATCGTCTACGAGGAGGCCTAGAGCCAGTATTAATGCACCTAGACTAACCTTGTGCAGATAAATGCCAGTTTCATACATCAAAATGAATGTGGTAGACACAACGACTGGAATCGTGAGGGCTACTACAACACCGGTTCGCAAGCCAAGAGATGCAAAGCTTACGAGCAATACAATGGCGATAGCTTCAAATAGAGATTGAGAGAAATCGCCAATGGATTCCTTAACAATATGTGGCTGATTTGATACTTGATCGAGCTCAAGGCCTGCAGGAATGGTTTTCTTCAATTCTGCTAGCTTTTTATCGATAGCCTCACCAAATTCCACATTATTGCCACCTGCATCCATGGAGATAGCAATACCTATAGCTGGCTTGCCTTCATAGTAGAATTGAGGATCACTAGGATCTTGGTAGGTCATGGTTACATCAGCCATGTCGCCAAGGCGCAAGGTTTGATTGTTGATGCGAATTGGCATATCTTGTACGGCTTGCGGACTATCGAATAGACCGTTTACTCGAAGATATACATTATTGGTATCCGTTGTAATCATACCAGCTGGTACCATCATACTTTGCTGTTTGATAGCTGTTAACAGCTGTTGTGTACTGATTTTATAGGATGCTAATTTATCCTTATTAATTGTTACATTAAGGGTTTGTTGTTGAACACCAATAAGGCTGATTTTCTTAACGTTTGGAACAGATAAAAGCTGACGTTTCAAGTCTTCCGCTTGTTGACGCTTTTCTTCATAGGAGAATTCATCGCCGCTAATGGCGTAGATAATGCCGTATACATCATCGAATCTATCGTTGATGGTCGGTCCTTGAACACCTTGCGGCAGTGATTTCCATTCGTCGTTAATCATGTTCCGCGCTTCTTCCCAAGCGGGGCGGATTTTATCAGATGGTAGGTTTTCTTTCAGATTAATATAAATAACTGATTTGCTGCCATCTGTGAAAGATTTTGTATAATCCACGCCAGGTAGGTCGCGCAGTTTTTCTTCTAATTTATCCGTTACTTGATCCGACATTTCTTGTGGGGAAGCCCCTGGCCAAGCAACACCGACCACCATGGTGCGCATCGTAAAGTCTGGGTCTTCCATACGTCCCATGTGGTTGTATGAGAAGATACCAAAGGTGAGTAGCACAGCCATGAAGTAGTAGATAATGGACTTATGTTTGAGGGCCCATTCGGCTAAGTTAAATTGTTTCATTGACTAACCGCCGTCCCTTCTTGTAA
>CAUHTB010000161.1 GCA_959608595.1 uncultured Veillonella sp.
TTGCCATTAATTATACATTAGCTAAAAACCCTGAACTTTCCAGTCATGAATTTGAATCCGTCAAAACGATTGGCACTGTTCTTGAAAAACATGGCATGGATGTAACCTATGAATTCTGTAACTTACCAACAGCTTTCAAGGCTTCTGCTGTGAAAGTAGATAATCCAAAAGGTCGTTTGGCTATTCTTTGTGAATACGATGCACTTCCTGAAGTAGGTCATGCATGCGGTCATTCTGCCAGTGGCTCTATGAGTGTTCTAGCAGCATTAACATTACATAAAATGCAACAAGATGGCGTTGCTTTCAATATGGACATTGATATCATCGGTACACCTGATGAAGAAGCCACAGGTTGCAAGGTAGATATGTGTAATGCAGGGGTGTTTAAAGACTATGATTTAGCTATCATGGTTCATCTCGATGGGGAAGAAACACGGCCTAATTCACAATTCTTGGCACTAGACTGTTTCCGTGCTAAATACCATGGCAAACCAGCCCATGCAGCAGGGGAACCTTGGAACGGCATTAATGCAGTAAACGGCGTACAACTTGCTATTCACGCGATGGATATGATGCGCCAACAAGTGCGTCCTGAAACGCGCATCGGCACATGGATTATTGCTGGTGGTACTGCATCTAATGTCATTCCTGAATTTGGCGAATTAGAGGTAACAGTACGTCACACTGAACGTGAATATTTAAATGGCCTATCTGAACAGATTAAGAACATCTTTGAAGGCGCTGCTCTTTGTACTGGTACAACAGTAGATGTAGAGTTCTATGGCAATCCTTATGATGATATGAACCAAAACCATCGCGGTACTACTCTCATTGAAGAGGTGATGACTGATATGGGCATTGAATTTAAGCCAGGCCCAGCAGATATTGGGGGCAGCTCAGACATCGGTAACGTCAGCTATCAATGTGCGGCGTTCCATCCTAAATTACGACTTGCTGGAGAAGATAAGGTTTGTCACTCTAAAGAATTCGCAGCCGCTATGCTAGAACCAACCATTGAACAAACAATCCTTGATGGAGCCAATATTATTGGTCGTACATTATTAAGATTGGTAGAAAACCCAGCAGTATTAGAAGAGATTGTAGCTGAATTTAATGCATCTAAATTTAATGTATCTAAATAATTTTATTTGTATGCAATCTCACCAACTAGCATTTAGATAAGGGGTCAATATTAATACAGTGCTTTCTATATCGATGGGGCGAGCTGTAATATCTTAGATAGAATTCATTGCCTCTTTCAGAATTACTGATAATAGACGATAATGACACATTGCCATTTATAAAACTCTGAATCTTGGTGAAATAGGTTCCTACCTCAACATCGTGGTGATAGAGAGCCCATACCACGTTGTTTCCAGCGATGACCGGAATGTACTTAAGCTCAAGAAATTCGAATAAACCGGCTATGGACATATCATCTGGTACGGTAAACTCTTCGCGATGCCAAGTAGCATCATCGGCTGCACAAACTGCATCTCGATCGATTATTATATGCATATTATCTCGCTTCCAATCTATGTTTTAATTTCTATTTAGATGCTCTTATTTCTATGTAGGGCTTCTGTTAGTTTATATTTTACACCTTATAATCTTTAACATCCTACTGAAATATCTTGCTGAGTAGAAATACATTTCTATCTGTTTAATTATTTATATATACAACTATTTATATACACAACTATTTATCTAGATAACTGTATATCTATTTAATTCTTTATCTATTTATATACTACTGTATAAAAGGAGGCTTCATGTCCTCAACTGAAACATTACAAATTAAAAACTACATAGGCCTTAAGGGTGATAAGCCTATTAAATTTATAGCCTCTGATGTTGATGGCACATTAGTTAACGATGCAAAAGCAATTCCTGATGAGGCTATTGAAGCTATTCGTGCTGCTCGTGAAAGTGGCATTCGCGTAGCCATCGCTTCTGGTCGCGCTTGGAATGAGATGAATGATGTTATCGAGAAACTACCATGTTTACGCTATTTCATGTGTACCAATGGGGCCTATGTAATGGACAAGGAAGAAAACCGTAGTTTGTTCCATGTAACCTTTGATAAAGAACAAGCACTCTATTTGTTGCGCAAACTTTTAACCTATGGTGTTTATGTAGAGGCTTATGTGAAAGATAAAATCTTTGGTATGTATCCGCCATCTCGCTGTATTACACCGGAACGTTTATGTGCGTGCGCAGATGAGGAAGGTCTTTGGGGACATCTGCCTGGTGAAACTCATGATCACTATGCCTTAGCTGAAGGTGATGAAGCAGCAAATGCAAACTTATCTGAATGTGAAGTAGAACAGTCTAATTTCTTCTTTAGACCTAATATCCGCCCATTTATCTTGGCAACACGAACTATGGTGCCTGATTTACTAGCTCATATGGAATCTTTGGACGAAGGCCCTGAGAAGATGCAAATCTTTTACGGCGATGAGCCTATGCGCCAAAGAATCTTACAAGATTTGCGTGATGAATATCAAGGTATGTCTCATGATGGTACAGGTCGTGAACGCTTTTACGATGTACTGCTCTCTAGTGAAGGTAATCTCGAATTCGTACTACCACATACCACAAAGGGGACCGCTGTAGAAGCACTGGCAAATCACTGGAAATTTAGTTCCGATGAAGTCATGACCTTGGGGGATAGTGAAAACGACCTATCCATGCTGCGTTTTGCAGGTGCTAGCGTAGCTATGGGCAATGGGAAGCCGAATATTAAAGAAGCAGCGCGCTATGTGACGACGGATAATAACCATCATGGCGTGGCCAAAGCAATCTACTCGGCCATAGCACATAATGATGAGCTAAATAAATTGCTTTAATTTTGCTTCGACTAGATATGGCTATATTTGAGATACTACCAGTTAAAAATAAATACTTTTAACTGGTAGTATCTGGAAAAAACATATATATCATTGATGTAGCAATATTGACATAGCATTGTTAGACATAGGAGGTGATGTAGAATGGGAAATCTAAAGTTTACTATCGATGATACTTGTGTTAAGTGCGGGGCCTGTGCAGTAGATTGTCCTGTTCAATGCATTACCCAAGGGGAGACTCGGTTTAATATAGGTAAAGGTTGTATCGGATGTGGCGATTGTTATTCCATCTGTCCTGTAGGTGCCGTAAAAATGTCTAAACGTGAGCCTGAGAAAGAATAGTCTCTTGAAAGGGTAGAGCCTCTTATAGGTCATCTCATTGTATTGAGTTTTGTATAGAGTAAAACCAAAATCCGAACATTAGAATGTTAATCATAAATTTCATACGGAATATATGGAGTCCGTATACTTCGTATGGTATAATAAAATGTAATGAAATTTAGCGTTTTGCTCGAGAAAACGCACCGCCAGTACAGAAATGTAAGGGTATTAAAAAATAGTGAATATACTTTCACAAATAGATGCATATGGAGGAAGGCATGGAA
>CAUHTB010000162.1 GCA_959608595.1 uncultured Veillonella sp.
ATACCTACTGTCTTACTAATATAAACCTACTTTCACAAATAGTTAGCCTTACACTCTCCAATGTAAGGCTAACTACATTTACAAACTATTAATAATTAACGACGATTACGAAAATATAAAACTACGCCTCAATAAGACGTCTATTTTTCCATTTACCGCTATACCAACGATACACAAATAACAATCCTCGTAAAATTTCATCTGCCGCCATGGCAATCCAAATACCTACGAGCCCCCATCCCCAGTAAATACCAAAGAGATAAGACAATGGTACAGCACATAACCACATGCCAAAGACGCCTACGAGCATCGGTGTTCTAATATCCCCTGCTGCTTGTAAGCAGCCAACCATAACAATATTAACGGCACGACCTAACTCAAGAAAAATCTCAATCAGTAATACATTATGTGCTAACGATAGGATTTCTGGATCCGTAGTAAATATGGATAGTACAATATCACTGGTAATATAAAAGAACGTAGCCAGTCCTACACTAATGGCAATGGCTAACAACATAGAATGCCATACGCGATTTGTCACCTCAGCTTGTCGTTTAGCCCCCATCAGGTAACCCACAATAACTTGAGATGCATTTGCTAATGCTATGGTATATACATAGCAAAGCATGGCAATAACTGATACATACACCTTTGTATTAATAACAGCTAGCCCTAGGATGTTGACCATTTTCATAATCGTTGTCTGAGATAACTGATAACTTAAGGTTTCACCACCAGAGGGAACACTGATATTCAGTAAAGACTTAACCGTATGCCACGGGAATGGTTTTAAAAATTTGAAGCTCACCTCTAAAGTAAGCAACTTCTTAAAGGTATAGCCAATAATTACGAGGCCTACCACCTTAGATAACCAGGTAGAAATTGATACCCCTAGTACACCAAGGCTTGGTATGGGACCATGACCAAATATTAATACATAGTTAGTTGTGATATGGATAACATTCATAACTAACGCGATATACATAGTAACACGCGTTAATGAATGGCCTCTAAATACGGCAACCAGCGCATAATACATAGCCTGAATCGGTAATCCTGCGGCCACAATGGTCGTATATATCGACGTATCGCTCATCGTTTCGGGAGGTATACCTAGCCATGTAAAAATCCATTCATGACAGGTAATAAAGAATACGGCCGCAACAAATGAAAATAAGAAGTTCAACACCAAACTGATCGTACATACCTCTGATAGCTTAGACTGATTTCGAGCCCCTAAATACTGGGCAATCAAAATCGTTGTAGCGGTACTCATAACAATAATGAGCATAATAAAGATATTTAAAATTTGATTGGCATTAGCCACAGCTGCTACCGCTTGAGGAGAGTAATGGCTCATCATCACTTGGTCTATATTACCTACTAACAGCTGTAGGAATACTTCAATAAATATAGGCCAGCTCAATGTCCAGATAGACAAGCTAATCCCTTTTTCATAAGACTTCATAGTATCCCCTTATATACTAATGTCAGATTTTATAGTATGCCCTTTATACACTAACACTCAATTGCCTATCCCTTAAAAGAAAACGCCCTTAGCTTTTTCTTTAGTTTCTTGATCTGCAATAAATGGAATTCTAGTAGTTCTACCTTCTTTTGCAGCTACAATCTTTTTAAATGGGAATTCAAAGATTTCTCTATTCCAAGTATTTACAGCATCATTATACAACGTTCTAGCTGCAGTAATTTCTTTTTGTAAGTAAGAATTTTGTTGCATTGCATCACGAATCGTATCTTGGCTTTGTAATTCAGGATAATTTTCTATAGCTACGTTGAGGGCTCTTGTAGCCTTGTTAAGTTGTGCATTCACATCACTTCTAGATTCTTCAGAAAAATTACCACTTCTATACTTAGCAATGTCTACAAGGATATCCTTATCAACTTCAATAGATTTTTCCACAAGTTTAGCCGCATTAGAAAGAATCACAACACGTTGCTCCATATAGTTATCAATTTCAGATGCAGCATTTTGAATTCTTTGTTCCATCATATTAAACTCTGAGCTAATTTGTTTTAATCGCCACCATGGATAAATCAATACAATGGCGCCAATAATAGATACTAGATACTTGTCTATAACTATGCCAAAAACGATACCGATAACACCAACTGCCATAAGGATCGTTGGAAGAAGTTTTTCAAAGCCACTAGTTTCAACAGGGATTACCTTAGCGATAACATGCACATCTCTGCCTTCAGACATAATTTCCGGATTCATTTCGTCGAGTTGGTTAGCCATTTTGGGTACCTCCAAATTCTTTGTAAATAGTATTTAATAAATCGTCGAGAGACTGATTTTGTCGATATAGTTTACCTGCCATAAAGTGATCGTATGCAAAAGACCTATCTCTATTATTTTCAGATTTTTGATACTGATCTAGACCTTTAATATGATTAAAATCCTCTCCAGCAGATTTAATTTCTGAAACCTCTATCAATTCGTGTTTTGTAACAGGAACATACTCGTCCCAGCGGACTGGAACATAATAGGTTCTACCATTACCAGCTCGTACAGGAACTTGATCTACGTGTTCGATGGCCCTATAAGAATGGGCATCTACCTTAATTACCTCAGAGTCACCTTCATTTTTATGGTGGCTAGTCTTAAGAATTGTTTTTACATTATTTCGCTGAGCCGCATCAGGAGGAACAAATAAATTAAGTCCCATTTTATTTGCTAGCATTTCTGTAATGTAATCATTGTATTTGAAATTATAAGACTTGCCATAAATATAATCATTAGAAGCCATTTGTTGATACACAGGAATCGCTAAAATTGGTAGGAATGAGAAATACATGTGATCAAAGTAACTGCAGTTGTAATTAATGAACTTCTCTTTAATCTTTTGGAATGAAAAATCATAATACTGAGATGGTGATGTATCAAAGTCCCAATTTTGAGAATTGTCAGCTTTAATCTCATTAATTTTATACTCTTTATTAAATATAAAGTCATCTCCATATGGAGAGTTTTCAAAAATATCCTTATAGTTGTTTTGTGCTAATGGCGTAAATAGTACGCGGAACTCAACCTCATTGTTGCGATCTAATGCATTAAATTGTGCATCGAACTCTTCATTGGCTAAGGCCTGAAAATTACTACCCGCCTCCAATGAGTCCTGACTCTTCTGTCTAAGACTAGCTATTCCTTTAGCTAATCGACTCTTAGCGCTACCGAAATTAAAGAATCCTTTTTCCGGTGGCTTCCTATGGAATGTTAGGTTAGGTGCTGCATGATTACCATACACTAAAGATACTTTATTGGCATAATAAGGACCAGGTTGTCTTATAACGGCCCGTAATGTTTCGTTAACATCACGAGTTTTTAGATTCCCATTAGAATCAACATACTCTTCTGTATACGTAACATTTAAGGTACCCTCATACGTATAATCATCCATCCAGTGGATTATGCGCTTCAGAAAAA
>CAUHTB010000163.1 GCA_959608595.1 uncultured Veillonella sp.
ATATCTAATTCTTAGGTATTCTCTTGATTATACTGTAGTGTAATCGTAAAAAGACCGTACGTTGTACGGTCTTTTTTATGTGGTATAGTATTTCGATATTTATTGTAGGTGAATTATATATGTGGATACGTATTTCTAAATTATTATTAACTATAAAAAATATAGCCCTTGTAGGAGTAGGCATTGCACTTTGTATTGCCCTCATTAATACTTTAATTAGTCTAGGATTTATTACGTGGGCAAATATCCAAGGTTATAGTACTTACTCTTTATTAATTGAAGAATTAATTACCTTCTTCTTATACTTTGAGTTTATTGCTCTCATCGTAAAATACTTTAAAAATAACTTCCACTTTCCTCTTGATTTCTTTTTGTATATTGGGATTACAGCAATTGTAAGACTTCTAATTATTGACCATGAATCTGCATTTGATAATTTAATTTGGTCCGTTGCGATTTTTGTACTCGTATGTAGTTTAGTATTAGTAGAAAAGTTTATAGGACATAACGAGTAATAGCTTTAACGACTAAATTATAAAAAAGTTAATATGAATAAAAGGGCTCCTACATCTGTAGGAGCCCTTTTTGAGCAATAAGATCAACCGATATTAGAAGATATTTTTTGCATAGTTAGAATATTTAGCTTCTAATTCTTCCATTTTATCGTTCATTTCAATTTGCAATTGAGATGCTAAGTCATATTCACCAGCATTAAGTGCATCGATTAAACGAGTGAATAAAGATTTGCGATCATCGCTATCTTTAGCAAGATAGAAACGTAAGTCATTAACTTCTGCAAAACGTTTATCATCTACACTATTACGGCTATCAGTATGAATAGCTACCATCTTACGAACTGTATCAAGATTATCAGGAATTAAGCGGTGAGCCAATACAAGTTTCCAACGTTTCAAGATAGATGCGATGAAGGAATCCATCAAGTCTTTAGCGAATGCATTGCCTTGAGCTAATGTTTCAACTAATTCAGGATTGTTATGGTAACCTTTAATATTTTCCCATACAGTAGCTGGTGCAACACCAAACATTTGATTACGTTCTTCTTGAGTGAAATCATCGAATACGTCTTTTTCTGTACGATATGCACGATTTGTAGCAAGGTAATCAGCAGATTCACCCACTTCTTTGGAAAGCTCTGCTTCTAATTGTGCTTGTGTTTTACCAGATGTAATAGCATATTTCATTCCATCAAATGCAGAGATGAAGATCAATGCTAATGCAGTATATGTATTTGTGTAAGGGTTTGGAGAACGCAATTCATAACGTGTAGCCATAGGGTTGTCGATATCACGAATCAAACCACAAAGGATTGTACGGTTACGGCTTGGTTCGGAAGGATCAGTACCTAAAGATGTAACGATACATACAGGAGCTTCGAAGCCAGGTTTTAAACGATTTAAGGAGTCTGTTGTAGAACTGATAAATGGATTGATTGCTTCATAGTGTTTCAATAACCCCATGATAGCACCAATACCTAAGGAGCTAGCAGATTCTTTACGCATATCTTCTGGGCTGAACAAGTTTACAAGTTTACCAGATTTCAATTTAGCCATAACACCAAAGTGTGTATGTTCACCAGAACCAGCTACGCCAATAATAGGTTTTGCATTGAATGTTACATCAAGACCATTTTCACGGAACACTTCACGAACGATAATACGAGCTTGTAATTCATTATCTGCTGTTTGTAATGGGTTATTAGAGAATTTCCAGTCAATTTCTAATTGTTCTAAAACAACTGCTTCATGACCATCTTCATCAAGTTTAGCTTTAACGCCACCTACTTCTTTATGGCCCATTTCTGCAACCATACCGTATTGGTCTAAGCGTTCAACTGCTTGTTCTAAGGCAGTACGAACTGTACCATGAGTACGTTGCCAGTATTGTTCTTGTAATTTTTGAGATACGGACAATTCTTTTTTAGTAACAGTTCTAGATGGAGTTTTTACCCAGAATTCCAATTCTGTAGCAGATGTAAAGATAATATCTACAACGTCATCAGCTTTCACATGAGGCATACCAGGTAGACCATGTTCTTTAATCAAGGATAATAGTTCCGCACGAACATAATCACAGCTATTTTTTAAGATAGAACGAGAGTCAACATAACGGTAGTTATGCATCAAGAATGCAGGAATACGAAGTGTACCAGTTGGTAAACCTGTTGCTTCATCGATATTTTCATAGTTATAATCAACAAACCAGTTTACACTTGGATCGCCCCACATATCTACACGTGCATTATTCAATGTTGCAATATTTGTAAGTACTACAGAAGAACCATCTGTTTGAACAGCACGACCTTCGAAGAATGCTTCATAATCATCAAAGAATGCTGCCATAGGAATTTTTTCATCTGTATCATTACCAGCTAAATCAATACCTACAAGAGATACAAATTTAATTTCTGGATGTTGTTCTAATAGTGCAAGAACACCTTCTTTACCATATTGACCTGCTGGAATGTAATACAATAAATCTTTAGTATTTGTCATAATGGTTCCTCCTAAAAATAAAAAGACTCCAACAAATAGATATATATTCCATATATCTAAAGTGGAGTCTTCGTTGACCAATTATTTTGTTGCACTCATAATATCATACAGTAAAAATATATGTCAACAACTTTCTATAGAATTTCATAATTCTCTTAACTATGGGGTTAAGAGTTCTATTTTGATGTATCGAAAATACTGACTATATGAAATGTTTACTTCTATATTTATAATTGATTATCCAAGTAATTCTTTAACGATATTATTAACTACTTTACCATCTGCACGGCCTTTAGTTTTTGGCATTACATGTTTCATAACATTACCCATGTTTACAGCATCGCCACAAGCTGCAATGGCTTCTTTTACAACAGTGCGGATTTCATCTTCACTCATTTGAGCTGGTAAATATTTTTGAAGCACAGCCATCTCTTCTTTTACATGAGAGATCAAATCTTCACGGCCAGCTTTTTCAAACTCAGTTAAAGAATCTTGACGAGTTTTCATTTCTTTTGCCAAAATACCAAGAATACCATTATCATCAAGTTCTACTTTATCATTGATTTCTGTATTTTTAATAGCACTATTAACCATGCGAATTACAGAAAGAGCGATTTTACCTTCTTCACGCGCTTTCATAGCCGCTTTCATATCTTCTTTTAATTGATCTTTTAAGCTCATAGTTCCTCCTATTTTATATATAAAGAAACCCTAATTCTGGATTTCATGAAGCCATGAAAAGGCAGAATTAGGGTAATCATCTTATGCTCTGAATTTGCGTTTTCTTGCTGCTTCAGATTTTTTCTTTCTTTTTACGCTTGGTTTTTCGTAGTGTTCGCGTTTTCTTACTTCAGACAAAACACCCGCTTTTTGGCAGGAGCGTTTGAATCGACGAAGAGCACTTTCAAGCGTTTCGTTTTTACCGACTTT
>CAUHTB010000164.1 GCA_959608595.1 uncultured Veillonella sp.
GTCACGATGAACGTGAACAAACATTGAACCAATTGCTCGTTGAAATGGATGGTTTCGGTGCCAACGAAGGTATTATTACCATCGCCGCTACAAACCGTCCAGATATTCTTGACCCAGCGCTTTTGCGTCCAGGTCGTTTTGACCGTCAAGTTATCGTAGGTCGTCCAGACTTACGCGGTCGTGAAGCCATCTTGAAAGTACATGCTCGTAACAAGCCATTAGCTGACGATGTAGACTTGAAAACAATTGCTAAGAAAACCCCAGGTTTTACTGGTGCTGACTTGAACAACTTGTTAAACGAAGCCGCTTTATTGGCAGCTCGCCTTAACAAAAAAGTTATCACTATGGCTGAAGTGGAAGAAGCTAGTGAAAAGGTTAGCATGGGTCCTGAACGTCGCAGTCATATTGTGAGTGAGAAAGACCGTAAGTTAACAGCGTACCATGAATCTGGTCATGCCATCGTGGCACATTTGTTGCCTCATGCAGATCCGGTTCATAAGGTAACAATCATTCCTCGTGGCGCAGCAGGTGGTTACACTATGATGCTTCCTACAGAGGAACAAAACTACAAAACAAAATCTCAATTATTAGCGGATATTCGCGTAGCCCTTGGTGGTCGAATTGCAGAGGCTTTGATTTTAGATGAAATCAGTACAGGTGCTTCTGGGGACCTTCAAAGTGTAACGAATACAGCACGCGCTATGGTAACGCGTTGGGGCATGAGTGATGAGCTTGGTCCTATCGTATTTGGTGAACAACAAGAACAAGTATTCTTGGGTAAAAACCTTGGCCATGAACGCAACTACAGTGAAGAAATTGCTGCAAAAATCGACTCTGAAATTCATCGTATTGTAGAAGAAGCGTACAAAGATGTAACAAAACTTCTCAGTGAAAATGAAAAATTCTTACATGATATGGCAAATGCTTTATTAGAGGAAGAAACCATCGATGCAAAAGCGGTAGATAATCTTTACAAATATGGTACAACGAAAGCCCCTGAAGTTGAGGAGCCTAAAGAAGCTCTAGAAGCGGCAGGTATTGTAGTACCAGAGGTGGTTGAAGCTAAAGAAAACACTGCTACAGTGGATGCTCCTAGTGAAACACCTTCTAATGAAATCAAATAATGAGATATCTAAATAAAAGAGCTGGCCTCGTTGAGGGCCAGCTCTTTTTATATATGCTCTTTTGATTATAATTACCTATTACTAGCTATAGTACTTAGTATTCTATCTATATTGTGAAGCTCGTAATGTAGTTGGTGAGGCATATCTATTGGCCATCGTTAATGTGACGTGTTGCCAAGTACTGTTGAATTCTACGCTCTTTTCGGGCTTTTAAATATTTTTGAGCCAGTACATTTGGAATTGCTACACCAACCGCAATACTAACAATAGTGAGGATGCCTGTTACACCGTTTTGGACCATATGAAGTAAGCCAGACTCTGATAGTGCGTTGATATGAAGTATATCAAAGAGGAATCTGTAATATAAAATACCAGGCATTAAGGCTATAGCAGATGGGACGATGATAATTGTGCTAGATGTTCTCAGCCAAGTAGAAACTTTTACATAGATCACGCTCATTACAGCAGCGCCTACAAAGGTAGCACCTGGTATGGAGAAGCCAAATTCAACAGCTAATAAATTGCGGATAAATACGCATAATACACCACCAATACCAATGGATACTAGTAACCGTACAGGAGCGTTAAATAGTACTGCAAAGGATGCGGCTGCTGTAAAAGCCCCTATAATTTGCTCAATGGATAATACATGAGGCTTAATATCTACAAAGCTAAAGGCCGGCATAGGGCTAAAGTATAATGCCATGGCCATGCCTAAGGTCATGCTACCAACGATAAGGATCGTTCTAATAGCTCTTGTAATTCCCGATAAAATATGGTTGTTGATGGTATCGATAACGGAGTTTATAAGCGGTACACCAGGTATCATAAATAAGGTACAGCATACGAGAACATAAACTAACGAAGCTTGTTCAATATGAGAATAGAAACCATAGGCAGAAACCATGGCGGCAAAGCCGCCAATTGCAATGCCTACATATTCATTGCAACCAAAGCGTACCGATAAGGTACGACCAAAATAACCGATTAGAGAACAAATAACAGTTACAATAAAAGCTATCATATCGCCACTATACAAAAAGGCAAGGCCTGCTGATCCGAGGGCACAAGCAATACCCTTTATCCAATCAGGATATACTGGAATAGTGGAATCTAATTTTGAAATTAACTGTTCATAAGTTGTAAGTGAATAATGTCGTTCAAAGGCTCGCCAAGTTAGTTTAGATACGGCATTGATCATGGCCATATTGGGTACATGGACAGGTGTTTTTCTAAATACGGTAATAGATCGTTCTTTATGCAGTAAATTGACCATAATCGTAGTATAGGAAATATGTATATTTAAATAATCATGAGGAATACCCATAAATGTGGCGGCTTTAAGCATTTCTTCAATAATTCGATTTGTATCGGCACCACATTCCATGAGTAGTTTGCCTATGTTTAATAGGACGTCGAGCTTTCTATGAATATGAATAAACGGGTTCTCAAGAACCTCATTTTTTTCTTCTAATGTAAATTGTTGCATATATCTCCCTAGATAATGATAGACCATACTATTGTTATCTTTTGCATAAGGTATAACTTAATACTACATGTATTATACCATTAATTCTTTTAAATAACCCTTGCATTTTACAGGGTACACTTGTACAATCGAATTGTAAACCTAGGTTGACAAAGAAAGGGGCTCTAAACTATGCGTGATGAAGTGCTAGAATTCTTGAGACAAAACCAAGGTAGTTTCGTATCGGGACAAGATATGTCCGAAGCCTGCCATGTTTCGCGCACAGCTATTTGGAAACATATCAAGGCGTTACGTCAAAAAGGCTACAAAATTGAATCTTATACCAAGAGAGGGTATCGATTATTGGAAGAACCTGATTTGTTGAGCCCCTTGGCAATGAAACAAATCTTAAAAACAGATGTATTTGGTAAACGATATGTTTATATGGATACCACGGAGTCTACGAACTTAGAAGCTCGTCGTTTAGCTCAACAAGGTGCAGAAGAAGGTACGGTTGTGGTTACCGAGGAACAGGCTGCTGGTCGTGGGCGCTTATCTCGTGGTTGGTATTCTCCATTTGGCAAGGGCTTGTGGTTTAGCTTGATTTTACGCCCTGATTTTCCACCTGTAGAGGCTCCAAAGTGTACTTTGATGGCTGCAGTAGCTTTGACAAAGGCCTTTCATAAGATGGGGCTCACTGATGCGGGGATAAAGTGGCCTAATGATATCCTTGTGAATGGTCGTAAGCTGGTAGGTATTCTGACAGAAATGTCTGGTTCTATGGAAGAAATTTCTCATATTGTAATGGGTATTGGGGTCAACGTAAAAACAAAACAAGAAGAACTAC
>CAUHTB010000165.1 GCA_959608595.1 uncultured Veillonella sp.
AGCTCGCCCATACCGGGTTCCGTATAACTGGTACCCACATTAGCCTTTAATCTGCGGTGTACATTTCCATGTACATTATGAGTCATACCGAAATTAAACGACCAGTTAGAGCCAAATAAATCACTATGATCCAGTCTTATAATTGGTGATAAAGTAGTATTTTTATTAACCTGCCACGTATCCTGAATAAAGAAATTCTGTTTCTTGATCTCTGCACGTCCTGCGGTCTGTTGATTAACGCGTTTTAAATACTCTTCTTTAAAATAAGCTCCATTTAATTTCAACTTCGTAGAATCAAAATCCGGTACGGCGCCATAGTAAAAGCTCGGTAAATAGGCATCATAAAGTGCTGGATAATACTTACCGTTTTCATCTTTTCGGCCCTCCTTATTAAAATGATAGTCTTCAATAAATTCTTTATTCTCCGCTAATAAACGTTTAGCAAACTGCTGATATCGCGCATAAGCTTCAGGATTCCGTTTTTTCAGCGTACGCTCCGTCACGGGGCCGTCCACAAGCCCCATTGCGGCCGCTGAATCAATCCCCGCCTGGGGATCCAAATATTGAAGATATTCTTCATAAGTAAATTCCGGCAATGTGTTTGGCTTGCTTTTATCTCCGTTATACCATTCTTTCTCCTTATTCCACTGCTCTACACCGGCCTCGTTTTTTCTGAAAGAATGGTCATAAATTGTGGATGAGGGAACACCGTTTTTTTACTGCCAGACTTTTATCATAATCCCAGGGGTCGATATGCCGTTTATAGGTATGAGGCGCATTTTTAAGTCTGCTACCTTCGCCTGTCTCCCGTATAAACCCAATACCATAAGACAAGAGATGTTTCTTATTGACTTGCGTATCTGCCCCGAGTGTTACGCTCCATTGACGATGATCTACATTATCCACATAGTTTAATGTATTTTTCCCTTCATAGGTACTGTTCCCGTAGTCACTGGTTAATGTTACATCATCTTCTTTGGTCCGAGTATAATTCAGCTCCGCTTTCCACGAACTCTTATTGTCCTGACCAGTATACGTCAAATTAAGATTGTTCCTATCTAAATCCCGTTTGTAATGAACCTGAGGTTCCAAATAAGAAGTACTGCGCTTTACATATCGTTCCAAGTCTTCATTATACCTATCGATACGGACTCCCAAAGACTGTTTATCATTAATATCATACGTAGCGGCCAAACCTATATTGGAATTTGTACCGTAATATCGTAGGGAATTCTTTAAAAACCCGTGATCTTCATCATTGGTCATAGCGCTGATACGACGCCGCTCGCTAGCATAAATAGGCATAATATCACGTTTACTACCGTGAATATTAACTTTTAACTTACCTAATGAGCCGGAATCAGCGCGCATAAAGAAATTGGAAAACGGTACGATATCACCGTCGCCTTTAGTTCTACGACCTTCCCCATTAAACTGAAGGCCAGCGGTCTTACGCGGTTTATTGGTAATAACATTGATAACACCACCGATGGCATCGGATCCGTATTTAGCACTGGCTGCACCTTGGATAATTTCTATACGTTCCACATTTTCTGTACCGAGACGTTGTAATTCATCACCAGCACCTTGATATTTGGCAAGGTCGCCCATCACAGGCTGTCCATCCACAAGAATCAAGGTATGACGAGGATCCGCTCCACGGATAGATACGCCGACGCGCCCCATCGAATCGACGGTTCTAGATACGCCAGTTTCGGAAAATACAATATCTTCTACGGATTTTGCCTGCTTTTTGACAATATCCTTCTTCGTGATAATCGTCGTCTGTTGAGACTCTTGTTTTGCCTGCTCTTCAGCCCATGTACCGCGAACATGAACCACATCGGTTGTTACAGTCGCATTGTCCGCCATAACCACCGGCATTTGCAACCAGCACGCTACTGCGCAGGATAGTATGACATATCTCCTTGCCCGCACCCAACTCCTATTCATTAAATTTAACCATGCATATAAAAATACACTTTACCACTATAACCAAATGACATTGAAAATCATTTACAGGTTTAATAGTAGCAAAGTGTATTATACATATCTACTCCGAATAGACCAAAAATATACGTTTAGGACAATATTTAATTTTCATAGACTATCAAACTTAGCCTAAAGCACAAAAATTTTTAGCTAGGATAATATAAGGTCCAAATTATTTAGACCTTACGATAAGCACTTGGCGTTACACCAGTAGCCTCTTTGAATGCACTAGTAAATTTACTACCATTCTCATACCCTACCGCATTAGCGATTTCTAAAATAGACTGATCTGAGTCTTGAAGCAATCGCTTCGCCGCATTAATACGACATTCTTTTAGATATTGATGTATGGTTGTACCAAATACACCTTTAAAGCAACGTTTCAGGGTAGATGTAGGAATATCAAACTGTTCAGACAAGGAATCAATAGTAATACGCTTCATAAACTGTGTTGATACATATTCACTTACAGCTTTTACAATATCTACCTCTCTTTTCAGGATTAGCTGTAGAGATAACAGATAATAATAAAAAGATTTCAATCACTTTTAATTTAAAATAGTGCTCTTTTATTTGATCTGACACATTATATAAACTGGAAAAAATGTGACGAACAGTTTCCGTTTCTTCCATCATCATACCAAAATCAGAATGCTCACAAAACCGATTGGCCAACTCAGTCAAATCAATTCGAGAATCACTAACAAGTGCATCTAATACGGGTTGAGCTTTTTCAACATCTACTAATAATACAATTCCTTTAAATAATTTTGTAGGAAAGTAATTTTCATGTTGATAATCAGAGCGTATATGCCAACCTAACGACATATCCCCTGGCCCCATATATAAATACTCACCAGATGAAAACTTGCACTCTATGCGCCCCTCTTCACAGTGATTTATAGCAAACGTCTTGGTATGTGATTTAGCATAAAATTGAATCGTCTCTTGCTTCACATCTAAGAACATCAAATCGATACCGTCAAATATCGTATGTCTTGACATAGATGTTCCAGCATGTGAGGCCGCATGATTATGTGGATTCATACTATCACCATATACACAAATACTATAAACATAAATTAATAATATTATATTATAGTATACTTATTGATAGTCATTGTCAACTTTAAAATAGTAATAATTCATTTTACTTTCAAAAATATGAACTGGCTCATTGTAGTAATATGAAACAATTACAATCATCGCTAGAAGTTGTGCTGGGTACTATAAAATAAGCCTCATGAATTAAACTGTAAGAATTTAATTCATGAGGCTATATTTAAAACTACGGATATAAGTTTCTATTTTTTTGTTTTAATAATAAAAGCTAATGCTATGACATGAGCTACCCATATAATGCCCATAACCATTAGAGCAATAGGCATATCTTGACTAAAAT
>CAUHTB010000166.1 GCA_959608595.1 uncultured Veillonella sp.
CCAGATATCTTTCTTAACAAATTATATAAACACACTCAACTTCAAGAATCTTTCGGCGTGATTATGTTGGCCCTCGTAGATGGTCATCCACGCGTATTGAATTTGAAAGAAGTATTGGGTTACTACTTAGATCACCGTCTCAATGTAATCGTACGTCGTACTCAATTCGAGCTTAACAAAGCCGAAGCGCGTGCACACATCTTGGAAGGCTTGTTGATCGCTCTCGACCACATCGATGAAGTTATCGCTACTATCCGCAGTTCTCAAACTGACGAAATCGCACGTAACGCATTGATGCAAAAATTCGGGCTTTCAGAAAAACAAGCAGTAGCCATCCTCGACATGCGTTTACGCCGTTTAACAGGCTTGGAACGCGAGAAAATCGAAGACGAATACAAGGAATTATTGGCATTGATCGAAGACTTGAAAGCTATCTTAGCTAGCGAAGCGCGTCAACGTCAAATCATCAAAGATGAACTCGATGATATGAAGAAGAAATACGGCGACCCTCGTCGTTCTGAAATCACAATCGATACGTCCGACCTTGATGTAGAGGACCTCATCGCTGATGAAGAGATGGTTATTACCTTGACTAAACAAGGTTATATCAAACGCATGAACGCGAACGTATATCGCAACCAACATAAAGGTGGCGCTGGCGTTATCGGCATGAAGACGAAGGAAGACGACTATGTAACTCAAATTATGCATGTTCGCACGCATAATACATTGTTGTTCTTCACGTCCACAGGTCGTACATACCGCCTCAAAGCATACGAAGTGCCAGAAGCAGGTTCTCGCAACTCTCGCGGTACTGCCATGGTTAACGTATTGCCACTAGCTGTAGGCGAATCCGTTACGACTATGATCGACCTTGAACGGGTTCAAGAAGATGTAAACTTATTCATGGTAACTGAGTTTGGCGTTGTAAAACGTACAGCTATCGAAGAATACCGCAACATCCGTCGTTCTGGTCTCAACGCTATCAACCTCGACGAAGGGGATCACTTGATTTCCGTCAACGTAACGACTGGCAACCAAGATATCTTGATTGGTACTAAATTGGGTATCGCTATTCGCTTCAGCGAAAATGATGTTCGCCTTATGAAACGTGCGGCTCACGGCGTGCGCGGCATTAAACTCAATGCAGGCGACGTGGTTGTAGGTGCTGGTGTTCTTAATGCTGATGAAAGCGAAGCACAAGTGTTTACTATCTCCGAAGAAGGATTTGGTAAACGCAATGATGCGGAAGCTTATACATTGCAAAAACGCGGCGGTAAAGGCTCTAAGAACTTCAAGATTACGAACAAAACAGGTGACGTAGTTGCCGTTGAAGTTGTTCATAATGATGATGAAGTTATGCTTATCTCTGAACAAGGCAAGATTATTCGCTTCAACATGAACGATATTGCTGTTAAAAAAGGCAAAGCTATTTCTGGTGTGAAAACACAAAACCTCGACGAAGGTGATAAAGTAGCTAGCATTGCTGTTATTCCAGGTTCTGAAATCGAAGAAGACGGAACTGAAGAATAATATAATTAAGTAATTAAGATACAAATATGTAAGTAACTATGGGCGGCCATCTTAGATGGTCGTCTCTAGCGTTAAGGAGTTTTGAAATGAAAAAATGGTTAGCTGCTATGTTTGCAGCAGGGGTTTTCTTTGTAGGTGGCTTTGGCCAAGCGAGTGCCGCTGATTGGTATTATATCGATGCTGACGCTGACGATGCAGCATGGTTTATCGACAACTCTTCTGTATATAAAACAGATGATGCGGCTACAGTACTTGTTAAAATTAACAATGTAGAAGGCTTCACATACATCTACACAGTACGTATCGATCGCAAAGAAAAAACATGGACAGAACTTGATACAACAGTATACAGTGCTGCAGGTGTAGCATTGTTGTCCAGTAAAGAAGCACAAAAACCTACGAAAATTGAAGAAGATACCATGGGCGCGGAAGTTATGCAGGCCCTATGGGGTAAATAATCTTTCGTGTGAGGGATGCCCATTCTAGATTGAGTGTCTAGATAGCTGACCCAACACGTCTATGAAAGCCTCCAAAGCGAGCTAAGTCGTTTTCATAGACGTGTTGGGTCTTTTTATTTCTAATTTACGCTAATCTTAGTATGGGCATCCCTATTACAATACGATTATTTAATCCCATAGGGGCATCGCTAGACGTTCCTTAGGGGTTCTATATAATTTATGCATTTAATAGAGTTTTTATTAGTAATATGCAATTATGGTGTTATAATGAAGGCGTAGGGAATTTATGGTATGTAGATTGCATAGTTATTTAATTTTATAGTCAGGAGAGACTAGTTATGAAAAAATTATTTGCTTGTCTAGCTGTAGCAGGTTTGTTATTTAGTGCTGGTGTGGGTGTGTCTCATGCTGAAAGTTGGTATACACTAGAAACGGACCAAGCTGGTCGTACTGGTTACATCGATAATGATTCTGTTAATAAAAATGATGCTCGCGCTACATTGCGCTTAAAGATTGTAGATCCAAATGGAGATCACTCCATTTATACAATGACATTCAATCGCGCTGATAAAACAGTGCAGCTTATTGATGTTACAACATATAATCCACAAGGCTATATGATTGGCTCTGAAACATTGGCGAATACAAAAATACAAATACAAGAAGGAAGTAACCTAGATCACGTGTATCACTTGATTTGGTAAATTGTCTTTCATAAAATATTTAGTTTCATCGAATATACTAGATTTCGTATTCTTGTATTTAAATCGAGAGGTAAACATATGAAAAAAACATTGGCAGCTGTTTTGGCAGCAGGCGCTTTATTGATTGGTGGCATCGGTAGCGTTGATGCAGCAAATTGGTATACTGTTGGTACTGATAGCAATGGCATCACTTGGTCCATCGATAACGATTCTGTAAAAAAAGATGACAAAAAAGCAACTTTGGACATCAAAGCTATGGACTACGAAGGTTACCACTACATCGTAACTGAAGAGTTTAACCACAAAAAACGCGAAGTAAAAGACGTTAAGGTTACTCTTTACAATCCAAAAGGCGAAGTAGTAAAACAAGAACAACCTAACAAATCTACTCGTAAGGTTGAACAAGGTACTCCTGCATACGCTGTATACACACTTATCTGGGGTGACAAATAATCTGATCCTCCGAGGGTTATGATTTTTGGTGAAAGCCTACATACGCACGTTCTCATTTGAGGGCGTGCGTTTTTTATTTGCTTTTAATTCCCTAAAATTTGGTGAATTATTTGTTCATTCGTGGTACAATGGGAACAATATTGCGCATTTTTGCACAAAAGTGTGACATTTCTACATAGTATAAACTTTCACTATAGCGTATA
>CAUHTB010000167.1 GCA_959608595.1 uncultured Veillonella sp.
CAGGGCTTTGACCATGAGCAGATCCAGGTGGGAACATTTTATACATCATTTCGATGACTTTTGGATCAATTTTACCTTGGCATACGAAGCCATCTACAAGGGATTCCTTATTTTGTAATAATTCAGATGCTTTTTCAATACTTTCACGAGCATGATCAGAATCTGCATACATACCTAATGTGGCAAAGAATACGATATTAGGATTTGTTAGGGTTTCAATCAATTTTGCAGCCTCTTTATTTGCTGTACCGCGGTCTACCCAGAAACCTACGAAAACATTGTCATAATCAGCTAAATTCTCAGGCGCCTCTTTTACAGGAACGCAAGGCGTACCTTCAGGCATAACGGAAGCCATTGCTTCCGCTACGCTTTTAGTATTTCCCGTGAGGGAAGAATATAAAATAATGGATTTCATAATTATCTCCTTTAATTCATAGATAGGTCTATTACATAGATACTTCTATTCATCTTCATCATCAGATGATTCATGACCTCTAAACTCAACTGGTACCTTGATATCGATATCTGCTCCAGTTGGATTTTTATATGGTGTTGCGGCCACTACGGCAGACATTGCCGCATCATTGAATATTTCATTTGTAGAATATACGATACTTTGTCCAATAAGACTACCATTTGTATCAAGTGTTACTTGTACAGTCACATCGCCTTGTAATTTTCTTTTTAAAGCCATGGAAGGCATTTGTGCATTATCTTGCACTCTTGCACGGAATCCTTCTACATCAAATGCAGCTTTCACCGTACCATGACCGTCACCTTTACCAGTGCCGTCACCCTTACCATTCCCCTGACCTTGGCCATCACCATTGCCAGTGCCATCACCTGTACCGTTTCCACCGCCAGAGCCGCCACCATGTCCGGGGCCGGAACCCCCTGCGGAATTATCGCCAGAGGTATTACCTTTATGTTCGCCACCTTTTTGGGCTACATCTACTGCATCAGGAATATCTGTTGCTGGAGATGGATCAACATTTGCTACAACAGCCTTTGTTCTTGCCGCTACTTCATCAGCCGATAATGGTTTAGGGAATAGGTCTGACCTGTTTCCGCCACCACCGCCGGCATGACCACTGCCGCCATCATCGAGCACACTTTGTGTGAGGTCGATTTCATAAGTTTCCATGTCTTGAATTGCTGGAACCACTACGAAAAAGATTACGGCAATAAATAGAGCAATAAGATGAACTACGGCGGATATAATGGCTGCCTTTTTCCATGATATGCCTAGTCCCATAGTTATCCTTTCTGTTCAGCTGCAATAGCCAAGCGTTTAACACCAGATTGCTTTAGCATATCCATAATCGCTACTACTTGACCATGAGCTGCACGTTTGTCGGCTTGTAAGATAACACTAGCGTTAGGATTTTCTTGAATCCGTTGTTTAATCATAGCTTCTGCTTGATCAATACTCATTGGATTGTTATCAATTGTAATATGCCCTTCCGCATCAAGTGTAAATACAACTGGTAACTGAGCCGGTGCAGATGCACTAGTAGCTTGTGGTAATTGTACAGATAATGCTTTTTGAGCCACTGTTTGTAAGCTATTCATCATGAAGAATACCAACAAGAAGAAGATAATATCAATCATTGGGATAATCATGAATTCAGGCTTTGTTTTCATACGAAAGCTTTGTAAGTTCATAATCATTTCCACCCTTCTCGTTTAGCACTAACGATACTCACGCACATACCTTCAATTTGGTTAATGATAGAATCCAAACGATGACTGAATACTGTATATACAATAAAGGCCATGATGGCTACGCACAAACCAGATGCTGTAGCGATGAGGGCTTCACCAACACCACCAGTGATAGCAGATGCGCCCGCACCGGAGTCGAGGATACTGAAAGAACCAATCATACCTGTTACTGTACCTAATAGGCCCAATAATGGAGAGATTGTAACGGTAGCACTGAGGTAGTCCATATATTTACGGAAGCCTACTGCGTCTACGCCCATTTGGTCAGCAAAGGCTGTTTTCATAGCTTCCTCGCTAGAAGCATTATTTAAACCTGCTTCTGCAATACGGCTCGCAATAGATGGGTTTTCTTTGATTACTTTATCGATTTCTGTCCAATTTTGTAATTTTGCTAGTTCATTGACTGCATGGGTAACAACAAAAGTTTTACCGGCATATTTGTGATAGTAGAAAGCTCTTTCTGCAGCGATAGCGATAACCATGAAAGACAAGAGTAATAATGGATACATTACATATCCGCCGCTATGAAACAAGTGAATGACATAATTTAAGTTTTCCATATTAGTAACCTTTCTGCCTGTTTACAGACTGAACATTAGAACCTGTAGGTCCCTTGAATTCTTGTATAATCGCCCAACTTAAAGCTTTCACTACCATATAACGTATCTCGTTTATTAGTGCCCTTCGCATCGAATGTGTAGAATGCCTCAAGGAGTAAATCCTTGCGAGGCACATAGCCAGCACCGAATGTAAAGCTGCGAATACCGTCGAGATAACGATCCGGAACTGCACCACTACCATTACCACCGAAGAAGGAGCCATGTTCAAAGTATTTGTAATCGATGAACGCATTCCAAGATTTAGGAATATCTAGGTCGGCACGACCAATATCTAGACGAGCCATCCAGAAGTGTGGTGTACCACCCATTTGATGACCTTTAAGAGCAAAGTCGGCTGTGCCACGTTCGTGTTGGTATACAGTGTTACCATTTAAATAACGACCCAAGTTGGAACGGTTTTGACCGTAATCAACGGTAACAGATGCATTAGCACCTAACTGATATTTAGCACCGATACCGAATACATGAGCTACATTGGAGAAGCTATATTCATCATTACCATTGCCATTTGCATTTAGGTATGTATGCGTTTTACCGCCAAAGGAGCGTAAATACCACGCTTGTAACCCAAGACGAGAGCCTATTTGTTTCTTGTATTGAACAAAGGCAGCTTTATCAATCGCTGGTACAGTATCTTTTTCAAGAACTACCCCTTCTGTTTGAATCAAGTTACCAATGATCTTACCAATCGCTTCACGTGGTAATTTGTTTTCAGACTCTGCATCATGTACAACCTTTTCAAGATTATACATATAATTGAACAATGCATTTGGCATGCCCCAACCATAATAGGAGCTCCCTTCACCCCAATCATCGGAAGACATTGTAAAGTTCTTTTTGTAAATGGCATCTTTAGCATCATAATCACTAAATACATAGCGACCACTATCGTATTTATATGTCTTAGCACCTAAGTAGCCAGTGAACTCATAATCACTAGATGGTTGTCCATAGTAATCATACGATTGTTTGAACGTACCATCTGGCTGTTTAACC
>CAUHTB010000168.1 GCA_959608595.1 uncultured Veillonella sp.
AGGACACTATGTTAGAAGTAAAAAATATGGTAAAAACCTTCTTTAAGGGCACAATCAATGAAAAAACTGCTCTTCAAGGTATTGATCTTCGATTAGAAGAAGGCGATTTCTGTACTGTAATCGGTGGTAATGGTGCTGGTAAAAGTACGTTACTAAACTCCATCGCTGGTGTATTCCCAGTAGATGAAGGATCCATTACTATTAATGATATTGATGTAACAAAAATGCCAGAATACAAACGTGCTAAATACATTGGTCGTGTATTCCAAGATCCTATGGTTGGTACGGCAGGCAATATGCAAATTGAGGAAAACTTGATACTTGCTATGCGCCGTGGTAAAAACTTAGGTCTTAAATGGGCTTTCAAAGATAGTGAACAAGCATTCTTCAAAGAACGCCTTGCATTATTAGGTTTAGGCCTTGAAGATCGTTTATCTGCTCGTATGGGCTTGTTATCTGGTGGTCAACGTCAATCTATTACATTGTTGATGGCTACTATGCTTCGTCCAGACCTTTTATTACTGGACGAACATACAGCGGCTCTTGACCCTAAGACTGCAGAAAATGTTTTGCAATTAACAGATAAACTCGTGTCAGAACATAATTTGACAACTCTTATGATTACCCATAATATGCGTGATGCATTGCGCTTTGGTAATCGCCTCATCATGATGGATGCTGGTCGCATTATTTATGATGTAAAAGGGGAAGAAAAGAAAAAATTAACAGTTGCCGATTTATTACAAAAATTTGAAGTAGCTGGGGAAAATGCATTGAGCGACCGCATGGTGCTTGGCGCAAAATAATAGAAGAGGGCTGTGGCCCTCTTTTGTTTATTTACTGTATTTATTCTTTACAAGATAAGGTAGATACTGTATACTAAATAAGGTCGTAAGACATATCGTAAGCGAAGTATTCGAATCTCCAACGGTTACTTAAGCTTATCGGGATTATTATTTTTTTAGGAGGTAACATTAATGTTAACTACAGAAGCTAAATTAGCAGTAATTAAAGAATACGCTACTCATGAAGGTGACACTGGTTCTCCAGAAGTACAAGTTGCGATTTTAACAAGCCGCATCCAATACTTAACAGATCACTTGAAAGAACACAAAAAAGACCATCATTCCCGTCGTGGTTTGTTGAAATTAGTTGGTCAACGCCGTAACATGCTTGACTACCTTCGTCGTAAAGATATCGAACGTTACCGTTCCCTTATCGAACGTCTTGGTCTTCGTAAATAATAAAACTAGCCGTCCTATAGGACGGCTTTTTTTTTGTGGTATAATAACGTTAGGCAAAGGGAAACGAATGCCGATATTCAATTGTGGCAACACAAAAAAGGACAGAGCGGCAACTCTGTCCTTTTTATTGTACTAGTTGCTATAATAATTAGCTTATTTTTTCTTGATGATATATAATAAGAAGGTATACATATAAGAAGATTTTTAGGAGGAATAGGAATGGAACAATTCCAAATGGACCTAGCTGGTCGTACGCTTACGATTGAGACTGGGGAACTTGCAAAACAAGCTGGCGGTGCCGTAATGGTTGGTTACGGTGATACTCGTGTACTCGTTACCGCTACAGGTTCTAAAGAGGCGAAGGATATCGATTTCTTCCCACTTACAGTAGACTATGAAGAAAAAATGTACGCTGTTGGTCGTTTACCAGGTGGCTTCATTAAACGTGAAGCACGTCCACCTGAATCTGCGATTTTGAATAGCCGTTTGATTGACCGTCCTATTCGTCCATTATTTGATAAAGGTGTACGTAATGAAGTACACGTAGTAGCAACAGTTATGTCCGTTGATCAAGATTGTGATCCAGCAATCTGTGGTATGATTGGCGCTTCCGCTGCTTTATCTATTTCTGATATTCCTTGGAATGGTCCTATTGCAGGCGTTCGCATGGGTCGTATCAACGGTGAATTTGTTGTAAACCCAACAAAAGAACAATTAGAAGCAACAGATCTTAACATTGTTGTAGCTGGTACAAAAGATGCTATCCTCATGGTTGAAGGTGGTGCTCAAGAGGTTCCAGAAGAAACTATTCTTGAAGTCATCATGGCAGCTCATGAAGAAATTAAAAAAATCGTAGCTTTCCAAGAAGATATGAAAGCAAAAGTGGGCAAGGAAAAACGCGTATTTGAAAGTAAAGACGTGCCTGCTGAAATCGCTGAAGCTGTTCGTGCATATGGTCATGATAAACTTGATGCAGCAGTTCGTTGTGCAGATAAACAACAACGTGATGCGCAAGAAAGCGAAGTACGTGCCGATGTATTAGCTCACTTTGAAGAAATCTACCCAGATAATTTGGGTGATGTAAATAAAGCATTTGACGCAATGACAAAAGAAATCGTACGTCATATGATTACTGTTGAAAAAATTCGTCCAGATGGTCGTAAACTTGATGAAGTTCGTCCAATCTCTTGCCGTACAGGTGTATTACCTCGTACACATGGTTCTGGCTTATTTACTCGTGGTCAAACTCAAGTATTGAACGTTGCTACTGTAGCTCCATTGTCTGAAACTCAAACAATTGATGGCATTGGTTTAGAAACAGAAAAACGTTATATTCACCACTATAATTTTCCATCCTTCTCCGTAGGTGAAACTCGTTCCTCCCGTGGTCCTGGCCGTCGTGAAATTGGTCATGGTGCGTTGGCTGAGCGTGCATTGGTACCTGTAATTCCTAGTGAAGAAGAATTCCCATATGCATTGCGCTTAGTATCTGAAGTGTTGGAATCTAACGGTTCTAGCTCCATGGCATCCGTATGTGGTTCCACATTATCCTTGATGGATGCTGGTGTACCTATTAAAGCTCCTGTTGCTGGTATCGCTATGGGTCTCGTAACTCAAGGCGAACACTATACAATCTTAACTGATATCCAAGGCATGGAAGATGCTCTTGGCGACATGGACTTTAAAGTGGCTGGTACAGCAAAAGGTGTAACAGCAATTCAAATGGATATTAAAATTTCCGGCTTATCTCGTGAAATCCTTCATGAAGCATTAGAACAAGCTCATAAAGGCCGTATGCATATCATGGGTATCATGCTTGATACAATTGCTGAACCACGTCAACAAATGTCTCAATACGCTCCACGTATTATTACAATGAAAATTGATCCAGATAAGATTCGTGATGTAATTGGTTCTGGCGGTAAAGTAATTCGTGGTATCATCGATGAAACAGGTGCAAAAATCGACATCGAAGATGATGGCACAGTATTCATCGCTTCTGTAGATCAAGATGGTGCTGCTAAAGCACAACAAATCATTGAAAACCTTACTAAAGAGGTTGAAGTAGGTGAAGTATACCTTGGTAAAGTA
>CAUHTB010000169.1 GCA_959608595.1 uncultured Veillonella sp.
TCGAACTTGGTTTCTATTCCACGGGACATGAATGAACAAATCCAATTTGTATTGACAGAATATAATAAAGAGTTCAATGAAAAAGGATTGTTCTTCTTTGAATTATGTCGCTGTAAAGCGCGTAGACTATTATTGGTATTCCGTGAGAAACAATTACGAGACTATGTACGGCAACCTGCAGTTATGACATTTTTGAAAGCCTACGGTTATCATGATCGCATGAGCATTATGGAGATGCTTGAGCATCTTAGATATCGTATGGAGGAGAGTATTGATTTTCCACATGAAATCGGCGTATTTCTAGGTTATCCGTTAAATGATGTGAAATATTTTATTTCTCGTCGTGGCAGTGGATATCGTATGTGTGGAGAGTGGAAAGTTTACCATGATGTGGTAGATGCAAAACGCTCTTTCTTATGTTACAAAGCATGTCGTGAATTTTGTCAAACTCAATTGATGTTGGGAAAAACATTTAGTTCATTGGTCGCAAGAACGGCCTAGGAGGTACAAGATGATTGGTGTAATTTATTGGTCCGGTACAGGCAATACAGAACAAATGGCTCAAGCAGTAGCTGAAGGTATCAAAGCTGCAGGTCAAGAAGTTGAAGTAAAATCTGTTTCTGAAGTATCTGTAGATGACGCAGCAGCTTACGAAAAACTAGCTCTTGGCTGTGCTGACATGGGTGCAGAACAATTAGAAGAAGGCGAATTTGAACCATTCTACACAGAATTAGAAGCTAAATTAGGTGGTAAAAAATTAGCTATCTTTGGCTCCTATGGTTGGGGTGGCACTTGGTTAGAAGACTGGGGCACTCGCATTAAAGACGCTGGTGGCGAATTAGTAGCTGATGGAGTGGCAATCTTGGGTGAACCTGATGATGATGGTAAAACTCAATGCCAAGAATTGGGTAAAACATTAGCAAACGCATAGTTTACTCTTAACAATTAACATAAATCCTAACAGATAACAGTATATAAAGGCTGTAATAACGATATGTCGTTATTACAGCCTTTTTGTATGCAATAAGGACATTATATATACTTACTATGTATATAGACGTAACTTTTTGGTAGTTATGAATGGTAGGAATATTTATAAAATATATATATGCATAATGACATAGCAGATTGAATTAATACATATAAAAATATAGATATACATCGATTTCTATAGAAATTGAATAGATTTAATTATATAGATGTGATAACACAAAGGTCATTAAAAAAATTTATAACAGCCGATTTATGTGATGGAAATCACAGGGGATGTATATGTTTATAACAATGGATGTATGTATTTGTATATTTATAAATAACTTCAATGCATAATAGCGTTGCATTTTTGTATACATAGACCTATAATTTAAGTAAGGAACCTAACAAAAAATTAGGTTGATACAAAAATAGTTAGAATTGTTCTCATAATGCTGACTATGTAAGCGGACTGAAGTTATTTAGACCATAAAGTTAACCGATACCGATGAGAGGGAGGTTATCTCAATGAGTACATTGGAACGGCTAAAAGTAATAGCTCATGGATTAGCCATACAATTCGGACCATCTTGTGAAGTACTAATACATGACTTACAAGGAGATCTCGATACATCACTTGTATATATAGAAAATGGTACGATAACGAATCGCCATGTTGGTGATGGTCCATCACATGTGGTTTTAGATGTACTCAACTATGATGATGGTAGTGAAGGTAGATTTGGGTATCTAACAAAAACTAAGGATGGACGGATATTAAAATCCTCTACCATGTATATCCGTGATGATAATGGCAATATTGCATACCTATTAGGAATTAATCAGGATATCACAGAGTTTGTTATGATGCATCGATCACTTGAAAGTCTTATAGGAATAGGCCAAGCAGAGACTGGTACTGTTGAAAAAATTACTACAAGTGTATCGGAACTATTAGATGATTTACTACTAGAAGCAGAACGGTTAGTTGGGAAACCTGGACCACTCATGAATAAAGTAGAGCGACTAAAAGCTATTCGCTACTTAAATGAAAAAGGGGCTTTTCTTATCTCTAAATCTTCAGAAAAGATTGCGGAGTATTTCAATATTTCTAAGTTTACTCTTTATAGTGATTTAAATACTGTAAAGGAAGAATCCTAGGAGGCAAATATGGACCGAATTCAGTGGAAATGTAATACGATGGCACCATCTAGTGACAAGTTTTTGTCAGTTATGGATGTTAGAGAAATTAAGAAAGCTAAAGCGTTTCATGAAAGTTTTCCACAGTATAGTGTAACTCCACTAGTATCGCTAGAAAAATTAGCAGATTATATCGGTGTTAATTCTCTCTTTGTAAAAGATGAATCTTACCGCTTTGGCTTAAATGCATTTAAGGTATTAGGCGGCTCTTATGCAATGGCAAAATATGTAGCTCAACAAACTGGTAAAAATGTTGAAGATGTACCATATGATGTATTAACTTCTCCACAATTAAAAGAAGAATTCGGACAAGCTACATTCTTTACAGCTACTGATGGTAACCACGGACGTGGCGTAGCCTGGGCTGCTAATAAATTAGGTCAAAAAGCAGTAGTATTTATGCCTAAAGGCTCTACAGAATATCGTAGAAAACAAATTGAAAATGAAGGTGCTACCGTAACAATCGAAGAATTCAACTACGATGAATGTGTACGATTAGCAACTAAAAAATCTAAAGAAGTTCCGAATGGCGTTGTAGTTCAAGATACAGCATGGGAAGGTTATGAAGAAATTCCAAACTGGATCATGCAAGGCTATGGCACAATGGCTATGGAAACGGCAAATCAGTTAGAATCTGAAAATTGTAAGGTACCAACTCATGTATTTGTACAAGCTGGTGTAGGTTCCCTAGCAGGTGCTGTAGTAGGTTATTTTACTAATTTATACAGCAATGCAACTAAGAAACCTAAATTAGTGGTTGTAGAAGCTGAAGCAGCAGCTTGCTTATACAAAGGGGCTGTAGCTGATGATGGTAATCCTCGTATCGTTGAGGGTGATTTAGAAACCATCATGGCTGGACTTGCATGTGGTGAACCAAATACAGTTTCTTGGGATATTTTGAGAAACCATGCGGATGTATTCGTATCTGCTCCTGATTGGGTAGCAAGACTTGGTATGCGCGTTGGTGGTGCACCGATTAAAGGTGATACACCAATCACTACAGGTGAATCTGGTGCAGTTCCACTAGGTCTTGTAACGGCAATTATGACAATGCCAGAATATGAAGACTTACGCAAAGAATTAGAATTAGATGCGTCTTCAAAGGTGCTCTGCTTCTCCACTGAAGGTGATACAGACCCTGAAAGATATAAA
>CAUHTB010000170.1 GCA_959608595.1 uncultured Veillonella sp.
AACTTGGTCTAGCGTAATCGTACCAAGCTTTGTATTGCGATAGTCTTGCAAAATGATGCGGCGTGCTTTATCGAAATCTACTATGCCACCGCTAACGAGACAACCACGACGACGACCGATGCGTTCAAGAATAGTATCTACATCAGTCATCTCTTCTTCTTTTAATTTATAACGTTCTACCAAAATATTTGGTGTATTCGTCAATAAGTGATTAATTAATTGTTTAATGACATGCTCTAAATCATACACATCATCAGAAACAGCACCCGTCATAGCAAGGCGAGCCGCTGCGCGTTGGTCCTCTAATTTAGGCCACAATACGCCTGGTGTATCAAGCAATTCAAGATTTTTACCAATCTTAACCCATTGTTGACCACGTGTATGACCAGCTTTGTTAGCTGTACGCGTAGCTGCAGATCCAGCTAAGGAGTTAATCAACGTAGATTTACCTACATTAGGAATCCCTAAGATGATAGTACGTACAGAACGACTACGAATACCTTTTGCAACCCAACGGTCAATAATAGGCTTACTCAAACGCTCTACCGTAGATATTAACTTCTTATTACCCTTACCCGATTTAGAATCGATAGCCAATACTGTGATACCTTGCTTAGTAAAGAACTCAGTCCATTCCTTTGTAGCTTTAGGATCTGCTAAATCTACTTTATTTAACAGTACAATATGAGGTTTCTGACCAACCAGTTCAGTGATTACAGGATTCGCACTAGAACGAGGAATACGTGCATCTAGTAACTCGATAACTACGTCTACCTTTTTGATATACTCCGTAATCATACGTGTAGCTTTCGCCATATGCCCAGGGAACCAATGTACGATAGGTGAATCTGCCATAGTATTTCCTTTCATATCTAAATTTTAGCAAAAATAAAAGGCTGCCAACGGCAGCCTTTTATGAACATTAGCGTTTTTCGCGAATACGAGCAGCTTTACCAGTAAGGTTACGTAAGTAGTACAATTTAGCACGACGAACAACACCACGGCGCATAACTTCAATTTTAGCTAAGCGTGGGCTGTGAAGTGGGAATGTACGTTCTACACCTACACCGGATGCAATACGACGAACTGTGAAAGTTTCACGTACGCCACCGTTTTGACGTTTAATTACCAAACCTTCGAATACTTGGATACGTTCACGAGAACCTTCCACTACTTTTACGTGTACGCGAACTGTGTCACCAGCGCGGAAAGTAGGGATGTCTGTACGAAGTTGTTCTTGTTCAAGTACGTTAATAATGTTCATTGTTTCCTCCTGTTTGCAGACATTCAATACCTACACCTTATAGGCAGCGGACTGTCTCAAATTAACAGCAATATAGTATCATAAATCACGTACTGTTCGCAAGTATTTTCTATATAATTTTAAGAAACTGATTATTTACTTAAAATTGGGCGCTTTAACTTACCTAATAATCGGTATAAATCATCTTTTTCATCATCAGAAAAATCAGAAAATAGTACATTAAGAAATTGGTCATATGAATGTAATAGTGATTTACCCAATCGTTTCCCCTCTTCAGTGAGCCCTACTACGGAAATTCGTTTATCCATATAATCGATGTGCTTTGTGACATACCCTAATTCAATAAGAATATCGGTCTGCTCTGATACTGTAGCAGGACGCATATTAAGAGCATCTACCAATTGTTTTTGAGATGCTCCTTCAGATCGCATATATAATTCTATAATTATTTTATCACGAGACTTTTCTTTACCATTTGGCACCTTACATAAGGCTTTATATAATTCATCATGATTCATGACAGTTATCTCCTAATACAACTTTGTATATTATAAGATATTCGCCATAGTCACAAAAAATCCTGCATAAAATTTGTATATTCTTCGTAAAAGCAAAAAGAGGTGCCAAATGGTACCTCTTCTTTCATATATTACTGTAAAAGTTTTATCTATCTTTTGCCCAATATATTATTTTAATGCACTAATATCGCCGATAATAGCCATTACACTATAAGCTAAACGAACGAGTTGTAGACGGTTAGCTTTAATAGCTTCGTCTTTATCCATAACCATTACATCTTCAAAGAATTTGTTGATGGCTGGAACTAAAGTAGCAGGAACAGCTACAACAGCAGTGTAATCGTTTGCTTCCCATGCAGCAAGGCTTGCTTCGGAAGCTTTAGAAGCAGCTTCAAATAATGCTTTTTCAGCATCTTCTTTCAATAAGTCGCTATTAACACCTGTATATTCTACATCTTTTACAAGATTGTACATACGAGTATAAGCTTGAACAAGCTCAACATTTTCATCGATGCGATTTGCTAACAATGCGTTTACAAGACCTTCTGCATCAGCAACGGACAATTCGTTGTTGGACAACAACAAGTCGATGACATGATGAGGAACTTCACGATCAAGGAAGATATTTTTCAAACGAAGTGTGAAGAACTCTTCAACTTGGTTAAGCAATTCTTCTTGTTTGTCAGCAGCTACATTCAATAATTCCATAGATGCTTTGAAGATTGGACACAAGCTGATATTCCATTCGCTACCTAGCAAGATGTTCAAGATACCAATTGTTTGACGACGCAATGCATATGGGTCTTGAGAACCTGTAGGGATTAAGCCACGGCTGAAAGTAGCTACGATGTTATCTACTTTATCGATGATGGACAATACTTTACCTGCTTCAGTTTGAGGCAATACATCGCCTGCAAAGCGTGGTAAATACTGTTCGAAAATAGCTTCTGCTACCTCAGGAGATTCACCATCAAGTAAAGCGTACTCTTTACCCATTACACCTTGTAATTCAGTGAACTCTGTAACCATACCTGTTGTAAGGTCAGTTTTAGCTAGCTCTGTAGCACGTTCTAACACAACAGCTGCATCTTCGTGTAAACCACATTCTTCACCAAATACACGGCCCAATTTAAGCAAGCGTTCAGTTTTATCTGCTAAGTTACCAAGACCTTCTTGGAATACGATTTTAGTTAAACCGTCTTGGCGGTCGATAAGAGGTTTCTTACGGTCTTCGTTAAAGAAGAATTTAGCATCATCTAGGCGAGCACGCAATACACGTTCATTACCAGCTTGAACTACTTCGATGGAATGATCAGAACCATTGCGCACTGTTAAGAACATTGGCAACAATTTGCCCTCTTGGTCAACCAATGGGAAGTAACGTTGATGGTCTTTCATTGGTGTAATGATGGCTGCATCTGGAAGCGCCAAGTAGGACTCTTCAAAGCCGCCACACAATGCTGTAGGCCATTCAACAAGATAGTTAATTTCTTCTAACAAATCATCATCCCAAACGATGGATGCATTTTTAGAAGCTGC
>CAUHTB010000171.1 GCA_959608595.1 uncultured Veillonella sp.
ACAGCAAAATCGAAAACATTACTAACGAAGTAATTAGCCGTCTTAAAAAATAATACCGGCTAAAAAAATAATATGAAATGGCCCCTTGTCTGGTTTCAGATAAGGGGCTTTTTTGATTTAAAGGACTTTTATAGTAAGATAGAGAAATATATTAACAGAAGTAGTCTGTATAGAGATAACATATGGTAAGTTAAAATTATATCGTTACGTAAAGTAAGGAAAGAGACTTGTCAGTTTTATATCCCATAGTTATTGCTAGTTAGTTATTTCTTGTGACAATGTGTAAACTGTTGTAGAAAGGATTTATTATGAAAGATAGTATTGTGAATGAAGTTATGGAAATGGTTGATACATTTCTTAGCTTGGTTACGATTGATTTAAAGGATGAGCTTGATAGAGAGTTAGCGGCAGCATATATTTTTGGAATGTTAAATGGGACGGCTCAAAAGGAGTCCCTTACACCAGAGGACGTCCAAGACTTGATGTTTAATATTGGTATTGATAAACTTACTTATTCAGAGGAAGTAGCTTATCAAATGACGCAATTCGTAATTGATGCGACAGATGAGGAGTTTCACCCAACAGTAAATGCAATTATTCATAGAGGTTTAGATGGTTATTTTTTATATTCAGACCGTCAGTTTGATGAGCTTTCAGAAGATTTTAATGAAGTTGTTCAAGTGGTAAAAGGAGAGCTATAATAGGGAATTAATATATTTTAAGTATTATATAGGTTAATATATTATAAGTATTATATAGGTGTTTTCTTTAAAATAGATTAGCTTATTTCAACTAAGGAGTGAGATCTAATGAAAGATTTTAAAGCATTAGCCACAGAGCGGTATTCAGTACGAAAATTTGATACGAAGCCCGTTGAGCAAGAGAAGTTAGATATCTTGTTAGAGGCAGTGAGATTAGCACCTACGGCTCCTAATTATCAGCCGCAACGCTTACTCGTGTTGAATACCGCAGATAGTCTTAATAAACTAAAAGACTGCACGAATGGACACTTCAATGCGCCGCTGGCGATTATTGTTTGCTATGATAATACAGTGAGTTGGAAACGAGAATACGATGATGCGGATATGGGCGCTGTAGACGCTAGTATTGTAGGCTCTCACCTCATGTTTACTGTGGCGGATATAGGTTTAGGAACAACTTGGATTGCTCATTTTGATCCTGCTAAAGTACGAGCAGCCTATACTTTGCCAGATAATATCATACCTGTAGCGATATTCCCAATCGGTTATCCTCATCCCGATTGCGTACCTGCGCCAGGCCATACAAAACGCTTTGATGTAAGTGATTTTACAATCTATAATTCCTTTTAAGTGATGCGGCATTGTTTTAGTGCCCTAATCATTTATATCCTAAGCATTTATATAATGTATTATTAAGAATAGAGTATGTTAGAGAGAGAATATGTTAAAAAATTTAGTAAAAAAAATCTTTGGATCACAAGAAGCGGTGTCTACAGGTGCTGAGACATCAAATGTTTTATCTTTATATACACTACAACATGCTGAGCATTTTAAATGTTTCTCATCAACTGACGAATCAGAGATGTTTATTGATTTAAATTCCGTACGAAGTGTGGAGCATAATCCTCCAAACTATACCTTGCTATTTAATATATATCTTGTTGAGTATAAAAAGAAACATACTATTGAGTGGGTTGTTACGGCAGACTATGATTATGAGTATTCTGTTAGTTCGATTGTGAAAAAGGAAAATCTAAAAGATTATTCTCGTGAGCAGGCTAAACCAATTATTATTAAACATAAAGAACAAGAATCTGGTATAAAAGGGATTGCTCGAGCGACTAAGTATTATGATTTTGATGGTAACTTAGAAACAGATCTTAAGGCTATGAATGTGAATGTTAAGCATGAAGGTGCCTTTGAGTATGGCGACCCATTTTATACAGCGGCGCACTATGCATTTGATAGGGCATATCATGTGTTCTTCTAGCTGAAAGATACCGATTAGATAATACATAGATTAGATAGTGCATATAAATAGAGGAAGTAAGAATTTGAAAAGTATCAAGCTATGTTTAGGTAATTTAGGTTTATAAAAAAGGGGCTGTAACAGAATGTGGTTTTACCGCATTCTATTACAGCCCCTTTAGTATGTTATTCAGGTTTATGGATAAGGTTTACTACGAATTCGCTGTCTTCAACGAGTGTTGCTTGGATGTAGTTGTCGCCGTTGAATTCCAATACTTGGCCTGGTACAAGTACGTGTTCTTCAGTTTCGTTAAGGAACACTTGTACTTTACCTTTTACTACTGTAAAGATTACGTTTGCTTCTGGGTGATTGTGTTTTTCAACTTGTTCACCAGCTTTGCCGCCTTTTTTAACGATTACATAGTTAGGACCTTGGAATAATAAACCTAATTCTTGATTAACTGTGCCTGCCATAATAGACCTCCTAATTCTAGCTTTTTATGTTTTGAAAGCTGACGCTATCACTTAATTAAATTAATTTGTGTAATTACCTTATGCTTATATTATAAATGATATTGCTTATCAATGCTGTGCCTATAGCTACAGTTTTGTAAAAATATATAGAAAATTTTAGACATGAAAAAACGAACGTAAAATTTTACGTTCGTTTTTACGCTCGTTTTCGTTCGTTTATAGTCTCTAAACAAACGGAATGTTATGTATTTATTATTTATTTTTTCTTGATTGTATATAAACGTGTGCCATTTTCTTCAGTCGTTACAAGTTCAAAGTTAGGATCTACCGCTTTTACAAAAGCTTCGAACCATGTTTGGTAAGCTACAGCCATGAATTTAGGGTCAACGCCCGCTGTACGCCAGTAGCCTACTTGTAATCTGTGGTCACCCACCCATGTGAACTCATCTGGGCTTTCAGAAACCACTTGGTCACCGCCATCACAAGGCATGCCATTTACGTAGAAGTTTTGCAATGCATTGTAAATCGCAGGAGCAGTGTGTTCTTCAAGGTTGTCTTGAGCCACAACGCCACATGCTTGACCTTGTACTGCAAACGCATCAAGAATAGCTGTTACTACATGTACTGCTTCGTCGCCGGAGTTAGTATCAAGCAAATCTCTAATGAAAGCTGCTTCGCGAACGGAAGCGATGTTGATTTGGTTAGCCAACCAACCATGGATATTGCCATGGTCAATGATGTTTTCTAGGGGAATGCTTGGATTGATTGGTTCGCCGTATGTATCTACAGAGATAGAGTGTAATTCCTCTGCCAAATCATCAACAACCTTAGTTGTTTTCTCTAAAATCAAGTTTTCACGCTCAACGAGCAATTGAATTTTGCGATATAA
>CAUHTB010000172.1 GCA_959608595.1 uncultured Veillonella sp.
TATTGCTTCGTCAAGATAATGCAGACATGCGTCTTACGGAAAAAGGCCGTGAAATCGGTCTTGTAAAAGACGATCGTTGGGCTAAATTTACAGCTAAGAAAGCTGCTATCGAAGAAGCGATGGAGCTTTTACGAAACACACCTGTAAATCCATCTAAGGAAACACAAGCCTTGCTTGAAAGCTTAGGTACAGCACCGATTAGAACGGGCATTCACGCCTACGATTTGGTGAAGCGTAACGAACTCTCTTATGCTATCGTAGCTGATGCATTTGGTTTGAAACGCTATACACCTGACGTTGAAGAAGCTGTCGATATCTCCATTACTTACGAAGGTTATATTAAAAAGCAAATGGACCAAGTCGATAAGGTTCGCAAACTAGAAGAAAAAATTCTTCCAAAAGAATGGGATTACACACAAATTAAGGGTATCTCCATTGAAGCACAACAAAAGCTCAATAAAATACGCCCTCACTCCATCGGCCAAGCAAGCCGTATCTCTGGCGTATCCCCTGCGGACGTGTCTGTTCTGTTGATTCAACTAGAACAGTACAATAGAAGCAAATAAAATATGTGATTACATACAAAAAGCTAGTTAATCTTATGATTAGCTAGCTTTTTTAGTAAATGTTTGTATATTTATATGAATATTTATAAAACTATAATTATTCTATAGCTAAAATATGTACACTAGAGAAGTACATCTAATGTACATTCAGAATAGACAAAATGATCTGTAAGTGAAGAAAAATTCATGGTGATAAATTAGAAATAAACTATGAAATTTGGTTGCTAAAAAGATAAATGATGAAATTGTAAAAAAGATGGACCGATTTCTCAATTAATTATTTTAAATGATAATATAGATATAACATCTCTACCCCCTACCCTATTTTGTTCTGCGGAGGTCATATATTTTGGTTTGTAAATGAGAATAAGTTGAGAATATGCTATAATATAAAGAAATAAGGCTTAAATATTTCGCTTATATTGTCATTTTATTAGTTTTTATATATAAACTTATATAAAATTAATTAAATAAGCCGTAGAGCTTAAATTTTTGAGTTTTATAGTATTTGATATTAGAGATACCATTTTACTATCTCATATATTGTTAATTATCTAGATTTGTATATATGATGAGCTATATGACATGAGTTGTATTGCATAGATGTGGATAGCTTTTATTTTTATATAAATATTGAATAATTCATTAGGAGAACTTATGAAAGAGAAATACGATGTGCCTATCGCACCGGAGTCTGAATTTGTTTCATACATGATGGAGCAAATGAGCCAATTTGGTTTGCCTTGTACGGAAGAGCAAGCGAAGGACTTTTATGTGTATTATGCGCGCATGATTGAAACAAATAAATATCTCAACCTCACCGGTATTACAGATATGAAAGAGGTCGTTGTTAAGCACATGATCGACTCCCTCTCCTGCTACGATCCAAATATTATTAAATCCGGCATGTCCATCATCGATGTTGGTACTGGCGCAGGTTTTCCTGGCATTCCATTGGCTATATATGACCGTAGCCTCAAGGTTACGCTGTTTGACTCTTTAAAAAAACGTCTTACCTTCCTCGAGTCTGTTATGGATGAGCTTCAATTGACGAACTGTACTACCTTACATGGTCGTGCAGAGGATCTTAGTCATCAAGACTATCGTGAAAGCTTCGATATTGCTACGAGCCGTGCAGTGGCACGTTTACCTATTCTTCTAGAATGGACTGTTCCCTATGTTAAAGAAGGCGGTTACGTAATTGCTTTAAAAGGCGCTATATACGAAGAAGAAGTGGGAGAATCTAACAAAGCGCTCAGTACATTGAAAGCTAATATTGAAGAAGTACGAACCGTTACTCTACCGACCTTAGATGATAAACGAGCAATCCTGTACATCAAAAAAACAGGTAAAACACCAAAACAATACCCACGTAAACCAAAAGAGATTAAAGACAAGCCATTGGTATAACAAAAAAGAGGATGCAAATCTTAGATTTGCATCCTCTTTCTTTTTTCCTAGCCTATTAAATGATGTCGTTTACAACAAAATTATATATTTCGTTCACTATATAAGTCGGATATGAAGATAAATAGAACACCTTTCCCTAAGAACGACTTAGTTCACTATGGAGGTCGTGGGAAAGGTGTTCTATGTTAATCTCAGAATGACTTATACGTGATCGATAATATGTAATGTTGTATCGATATCATTTAAAGGCATAATATGTACGCCTGCAGCGATTTTTTTGATTTGTTCCAAGGTTTCGATAGCGATTTCTGTACCCGCTTCTTTTCCGCCCTTTTCTACACGGTCTAGGATTTCTTGTGTAAGGTTAATCCCAGGCACTTTTTCATGTAAATATGTAGCCATTTTGAAGCTTTTAAGTGGAATTAAACCAAGCATGATAGGCACATCAAATTCGGACATTTTATCGATGTAACGTTTTGCTTGTTCTAAATCGTAAATTGGTTGTGTTTGTACGAAGTGCGCACCATTTTTAATTTTAGCTGCCAATTTTTGACGTTCAATTTCTAAGTCTGGCGCACCAGGATTGCCAGTAGCGCCGATGTAGAAGTTTGTAGGCTCATCTAAATCATTACCTGCCAAGTCCTTACCAGCATTTAATGTTTTAGCGATATTGAGCAAGCCCATACAGTCTACTTCAAATACGGATTGTGCAAATGGATGGTCCCCATTATCTGGTTTGTCACCAGTAAGGGTTAAGATGTTATTTACGCCAAGTGCTGCAGCGCCTAGTAATTCGGATTGTAAGCCTATGATGTTACGGTCGCGGCATGTAAGGTGGAAGATAGTTTCGATGTCTTTATTATGTTGTAACAAATAGGACAAGGAAATTGGGCTCATACGCATTTTAGACATAGGGCTATCAGCGATATTAATAGCGTCAACCTTCCCTTTTAAACGGGCTGCTTGATCAAATACTTTTTGAGCAGAACTACTTTTCGGTGGGTCTAATTCAACAGTGATGGTGAACTTCCCTTGTTGATGTTTCTCTCTTAGGGTCATCATGTACCTCTTATCTATTCTTATAGTGAAAGCTTAATTCCTTAGATGTATTACGTGATTTGTAATATCTATAACGTTCATTTAAGAACGTTTATTTAAGATGGGCTTTCACTATATTTATGAGTAATGAAAGTAAAAAATTATTTCTCTAAAGTTTCAAAGTAATCGTTAGCGTGGTTAACGGCTGCGATACCGTCTTTAGCGTAGATATCTGCGCCCGCTTGGTCTGCGTAGTCTTGAGATACTACGGCGCC
>CAUHTB010000173.1 GCA_959608595.1 uncultured Veillonella sp.
GCTTCATCACCTACGGAAGCACCTGTCCACAAATCAATTTTGAATGGTTCTTTTTCCATTCTTTCTGCCAATGCCAATGGCACTGCTTTTGCATAACCAGATGGAGTAAAGCCGGAAATACCAACTTTATCGTTAGGGTTAATCAAAAGAGCTGCATCATAAGCAGTGACAATTTTACCTTGGAGGGCCGCACATTTAACGCGGTCTTTGATGTCTATCACCATTACCATCTCCTTTAAGAGTAACATTGTATAAACGACAGTTTGATCTCTTGGTCGTTCCTTAAACCGACTTCATCGTAGTCCACATCCAACGTATTGTCAACTTATATGACTAAAATGTATTTTTCATCACACTTTATGGGTGCATTATGATTAAAATGCATAGATTTTCATATATTCACATAAGTTTTATTCACATCGCTATAACTCACAGGAATTATCGATTTATGGCATATATTGATGTTTTTCAATTAAATCGAACTCTCTCTATACAATATATAGACCCTTTTCAATATAAAACAACATCTCATACACAAGAACTAGACCATACACCTCCCTATAAAGATACAAAGATATACAAAAAACCGGCTTTCAAATGCCAACGATAATGTTCAATTATGTCTAACATTAGAAAACCGGTTATACTACTTAATACGTACCTACCCAAGGTATGTATTAATTATACCATATTATGAAATTATATATCTACCATAAAACATGCTAATTATACAAGATATGACAATTATGCAGATTTATCAGCAGACAGTTGAACTTTTACAAAGGCCCCTACCCAGCCAAACAATTGCCAAAATACAATAGTCACTTGATGACTGTATAGCTCAAAATCAGATAAACCACTAAATAAAACACCTATAGCCAAAGCACCTACACCTATTTGTGCAGCTTGACGGAATATATCGCCTTTAAGTCTTATAGATGTAATAACATGACCTACGATAACTGCTAGGAATGATAGCAATCCTGGAATACCTGTTTCAGCTAACATATTAAGATATAAATTATGAGCATGATACATCAAGATGTGAGGTCCTTGAATATAGTAATTATAATCTGGATATACTAAATAAAATGTATTCCACCCAATACCAAAGATAGGATTTTCTCGTACGATATACATAGTACTATCCCATAAGGCCCATCGAAGATCAGCGGATGTATCATGACCTTGGAATATAGACCACAGCCTTGAAGCTATTTCACCATCATAAAAGTACAAAATTATTGGCACTGCTAATAGGGATAAGAATAATCTTCGCTCCACAAAGATTGCCCAATACAAAATCATCGCTCCGAAGCTAATCCAAATTCCCCGAGAATAGGTTAATAGCATCGTTAAGAATAATATAATACCTATAATTAGCATTGAAATAACTTCGCGCGTACGATTTTCCTTCATATATACCAAGATATAACTGATACATACGCTGATTACCATCAATAGATAGGCGCCCAATAAATTAGGATTTTGTAATGTAGACGACATGCGACGCATCAATTTAGGGAACTGTGCCGCATCTACCCACTCTTTAATATGTATATTAGGAACAAATACATATTGATACGCACCTATAATACACACTAGAACAGCAGTACCTAGCAAGGCACGAAGAAAATAGTTCCACTGTTTAGGCGTTTGAATGTATGTACGAACTAAATAATACATACCGCCACTGGCCACAATTTGATAAAACCAACTTTGAATTGACCAATCCCAATTTTCTGAAACTATAGAAGATATGCCAGTCCATACTACAAAAATCATAACAGACCACGATAAATAGCCTGTTGGTAAGCTCAAAGATTTACTAGATATTAAATCATATAGTGCAAGTCCTATTGCTAGCCAAAGGAGCACATCACCCACCATTGGTTGCAAAGGCATGGCCACAACAACGCCATAAATTAAACGTTCAATATAAAATGTAATTCTCTTCTGATTAGGAATAAGTGAGAGTTCCATAGGCTCACCTTAGTGACTCATCTCATGGTTAAACCACTGACGAGCATCTCCTAAAATATATAAAGAACCACAAACAGTGATAATATCACCAGTTTTTGTATGTTTATATGCTAAAGCCAATGCGTCTTCAACAGAATCTGCTGTTTGCGCTATAGCTTTTGGAACGATGTGACGTATTTTCTCAACCAAAACCTCTGGCACTTCAGTTCTATCTGTTGGAGCAGGTACAACTAGGACCGTATCGCCTGCCTTAACAACTTCGCGGATAATAGCATCTTGATTTTTATCTTTAAGAATTGCCATCACAATCGTTTTTGGGGTTTCCTTAAATAATTCAGCATAGGTCATACTGAAAGATTCAGCACCTGCCGCATTATGAGCACCATCAAAGATAAAGGTGCGATCCAAGCCTCGTTTAACTTCAAATCGACCTGCCCACGTAGTGCGAGCAAATCCTTCACGCATCGTTTCTTCACTGATGTTAGTATCTTCTTTCATCAGTAACCGTACAGCCATTAATGCACACGCAAGATTGACAGATTGGTGAATGCCTGCCATTGTCGTAAACAACATTGCAGGAGCGGCATCATTAGTACTAACCGTAATCATTTGGCCACCAGTTACAGCACTACGGCTATCTATCCCAAAGTCTTTATTGAAAGCATATACTTTAGCATGCTTCTCTTTAGCTACCTCTTCAATAATACGAAGCGGTGCATCCTGTGCAGCCGTTACAACAGGAACTTTAGATTTAATAATCCCTGCCTTATGACGCGCAATTTCCTCAACAGTATCACCACAATACGCTTGATGGTCTATTGTTACATTGGTAATAACCGATACCTTTGGTGTCACGATATTAGTAGAATCTAGTAATCCACCTAAACCAACTTCCACCACCGCATAGTCCACATCTTGTTCTTTGAAGAACAAAAAGGCAGCAGCCGTCAAAATTTCAAATTGCGTTGGCGCTTCTATGCCGTTAGTAATGATAGTATCAACTGCCACTTTTACACGACTAATTAGATTACCGAAGGCTTCCTCTGTTATATTTCCATCATTGATTTGAATTCGCTCCGTATAGGATTGAAGGTGAGGCGATGTAAATCGCCCCACCCGTAGTCCACTTGTAAACAGTGCGTAGGAAATATATGAGGTAACCGAGCCCTTACCATTCGTTCCTGTTACATGAACAATCTTATAGTCTTCTTGTGGATTCCCAAGGGCTTCCATAAGCGCTGTAATTCGTTCAAGGCCAGGCTTAATACCGAATGAAGATGCCTGTTCTAAAT
>CAUHTB010000174.1 GCA_959608595.1 uncultured Veillonella sp.
GATATAGGGATCTATGTCCTTGAACAAGGCTACGATCTTATTGAAACCATCATACGCCAAGTGCTCGGCGGTCTTAGCACAGAGAAGTTTATTTACTTCATCGAATCTAAGGTTGAGGATGACCTCAGCTGGATTCGTATCAATGGTGCCATCGTTGGTGCTGTAGCGGGTCTTGTTGTATGGACCTTCCTAGAATACGTTTATATGCCGCTATGGCAACAATTCATAGGCTAAACCATTCAAGGTTATATACTATAAACGCTACATAATACAAAACGCTACATAATACAAAAAACGCTAGCAACGAGACGATGTCTCTGTGCTAGCGTTTTGTTATATGTATGTAAGCTTTAGCTTATTCTTCAATTCTATTGTATGGCAATCGAACTGTAAATGTAGTTCTTACTTGTGGTTCACTAGCGGCCGTTACTGTGCCGTGGTGCAAGTTAATAACTTTATTTACAAAGTACAGGCCAAGGCCGATACCATGGTTGGATTTCTTGTTTCGAGATTGCTCTGTTTGATACATTCGAGCCCAAATATGCTCGAGATTTTCCGGCTCGATACCGATGCCGTTATCTGTTACGGTGATAATCAGTTCACCACCTGCAAGCTTAGCTGAAATGTCGATAGTGGAGTTCGTAAACTTGATAGCATTGTCAACTAAGTTTGTAATGGCACGACGTAAGGATACTTCATGAGCGACGATACGGATATTAGGTTGAATGGTGGATGTGATGGAAATCCTTTTTTCTGTATTTTCTGCACAGAGCCGGGTATAGTCATGTACCATGTTCGTTAACATTAACGACACATCTACAGGCACTAAGTTAAGGTCATGAGCATTTTCAAGGCGTGCTACATCGAGCAATTGGCTTACGAGGTTTGTCATAAACTTGGCTTGTTCCAAGATATGTGTCAGACCTTCACGTAAATCATCCTCCGTACGACCGTATTTTAAAGCAAACTCACTTTCCGCTTTAATAACCGCAATCGGTGTGCGCAATTCGTGGGATACGTCAGAACTAAATTGCTTCTCCCGATTGGAGGAGTCTTCAAGACCTGAAAGCATGCGGTTAAATGTGGTAGTAAGCTCGTATATTTCATCCCGTGCTGTACGGGATGAAATATCAATACGGCGACTTAAGTCGTTATTCTTACCGATAACCTTAGCTGTTTTCGTCAAGGTTCGGACCGGCTTGAGACCTTTCTTGATGAATAGATAACCGCCTAATGATGAAATCAACAAGAATATAACATCACCTAATAATAAACTATATAAAAGGTTTTCTGTTTTTTTAGAAGCTGTTTTTACCTTTGTAACGGCGCGCAAAATACCACGATAATTTGGTTCGTTAACCGGTGTATCGTAGTAGTAGAAGGTATCATCGCCAACAGCGATTTCTCCAACCTGACCCAAGGATAGGACTGTTTGATTAGGAAAGCCATCTGGTAGCGCCCCTTTAATGATATAGCCGTCCTGGGTTGATACAAAGAAGAATGTGTTATCTTGGTACGGCTTAAATTTACGAATATCCGTAGCCATGATCATTGCTTGCTGCTGTAAGCGCTCACGAACTTCTTTGTTATCGGATTCGTGCGTATATGCATAAATCCATGCGGATGCAACCATCAAAATGATAAGCAAGAAGATGGTATACCAAGACATGATTTTAAAAGTTAGGGGCAGCCGATTAAATAAATCGGTAGCTGCCCCAGACATGGTGTCTAGATCTCGGTGAGGATCATTAGTTTTCTGTTTTGAGGACATACCCTACTCCACGAACTGTTTGAATGAGTTTTACATTCTCATCAGTATCGATCTTTTTACGTAAATCTTTGATGTATACATCAATAAGATTAGAGTAGCTTTCATAATCGTATTCCCAAACGTGATCAAGAATTTGTTGACGGGATAATACGATGTTTTCGTTACTTGCTAAATAGTATAAGAGGTCGAATTCTTTTGCAGTCAATGTGATTGTTTCGCCGTCGCGTTTAACAGTACGTTGAGGCACATTGATAGTAAGAGGACCAACATGGATATCATTTTGTGCATGACGTGCGTTACGGCGAGCCAATGCATAGATACGAGCAGTTAACTCTTCAAGATCAAATGGTTTTACAAGGTAATCATCAGCACCTGTGTTGAGACCTGTAACTTTATCTTGTAAGGAATCTTTTGCAGTTAAAAGCAATACAGGTGTTGTATTGCCATCGTTACGCATTTGAGCAAGAGCACTAATACCATCGAGGATTGGCATCATGATATCCATAACGATAACGTCATAGCTGGATGTGTTTACATAATCAATCGCTTGTTGACCGTTGAAGCATGTATCAACTGTCATATTCTCTGCACGTAAATATTTGGCGGTAATGCCATTCAGCATTTCTTCGTCTTCTACAAGTAAAATTTTCATTCTCTGTTCTCCTTATGTATGAGTTAAAAATATAGCTCTCCAACTACATTAATATAGTCATTATATATATAAGCTTTCTTTTTTGTGAAAGCCACAACACCATATAAGGGTGACTATATATATAATATTATATAACTTATTTATCTATTATCATACCTTATACAACAGGAATGAGCAAAAGATGAATGTATATGCGAGTTTATAAGCGCCTTCTTCATGTTTTTAAAGCCAAAAGACGGGAAAAACTTGAGACTTAATGAATTCTGCTAATGAATGAAGATGAACTATATCGAAGATTGCCGTATGCGCATAGATAGACCAGATTTTACCAATTTTGGCGAGTGTGAAAGAAATCACTAGAAAAACTTGTGATAATAATTATCAGAGAGATAAATACCAATGATAGTCGTAGAAATTTAATGATTTTCGATGGTTAAAATCGAGGTAGTTTTGGTAGGAATTTAACGGATATTAATTATTATGAATGATTTCGATATTGAATAAACACAGTATTTATAGGGCTAGTTGATGTATTGTAAGAAATAAAAATATACAAAAATTTCGGAACCGAATTACTTTCGTAATATCCTTAACTTCTTGTATGAAATATTCATAAATCTATTTTAAATGTTCATAAGTAAACAAGAAAAACATTAAGTGAAATAAATTATCAATTAGATTAATCGAAATTAATTATGCATAATAGGGTTTAGACATCATACAAAATGCTCTCTATAATTATAGGTAAAGAAATAAGAAGAATCGCATAAGTATGAGGTTTTTCTTGAAAGAAAAATGATTAGGTTATCAAAAATTTTTATAAGTTTTTGA
>CAUHTB010000175.1 GCA_959608595.1 uncultured Veillonella sp.
CACAGAGGCCGTATACACATTGGTTCCACCTTCATGTGTAACAGTTACATCGCCTACCCTAGATTCATTAACGGACTTTTCTCTATGATGTTCACCATCAAATTTAGTAACAGATCTATCATGGTGCTCATCTTTAGCTTGGCTTTCACTATCATTACGATTAAAAACGGCGTAACAAATGGCAAAAAATCCAAGCGCTACAACAGCTAATACAAAATATGGTATTACGTTTGACATACTAGCCCCCTACATCAACGCTTCATTATATGCAGCACGTTCACCACCAATGCTCTTAGGTCGAACACGACAAGCAGTTACATGAGCCTCACCAATTTCTTTAATACTGAGGCGCACTGGTACAGTAACATGTTTCATATGCATACCTATGAAAGTGTCCCCGATGTCGATACCTGCATCAGCTTTAATAAATTCAACCATCACTGGATCGTCAAAACGTTCATAGGCAGTAACAGCCATGGCTCCACCTGCATGACGTTGAGGTACTACATTAACCTCTTCCTCCCATGTTACTGCACTACGTTCCATAACAAGAGCTCGATTAATATGCTCACAGCATTGAACGGCCAAATTAAGACCTTTAGCTTTAACAGCTTTATATATTTCATCAAATAGGATCTGAGCCACATCAATGTGGGAATCAGTGCCAATTTTCTTACCCATAACTTCGCTAGTGGAACAACCCACCACGAATAATTGACCTTCTCGAACCTTTGCCAAATCTAGCAATTCAGCCATCGCTGTACGCACTGACTGACGAATAGTTTCTACAGAAGTCATGATATCGCCTCACTCACTTTGAATGTATAAATCTATATGTATATTATCACAAAATGGACAGAATCGGTAGACTTTACTCTACTAAACAAAAGTGAATCTAACATAATAATATATAAACTATAAAAGTAATTTCATATATCACTATCATACTAATAAACAATGTAATAATCATTAAATATATACATGTACAGTGATAATTATTGAATCTCTATAGATAAAAAAGAGGCTTGCATTAGCAAGCCTCTTTCAATCACTCAGCGGTGATATTAGATTTTTCTGTAAGGTTTTTGGCCTTGTTCGTAGAAGTTGTTACCTTCAGTATCGCCAACTACGATGCAAGGGAAATCTTCAACTGTCAATTCAGCCAAAGCTTCTGGACCAAGTTCACCATAAGCAAGTACTTCGTATTTTTTGATGGATTTTGCAATCAATGCTGCAGCGCCACCAACTGCTGCGAAGTATGTGCAACCATTTTTCTTCATGGATTCAACTACTGCTGGTTTACGGGAACCTTTACCAATCATGCCTTTAATACCTTGATCAAGCATTGTTGGTGTGTAAGCATCCATACGACCAGAAGTTGTAGGACCAGCGGAACCAATTGGATCACCAGGTTTTGCAGGTGTTGGGCCAAGGTAGTAAACGAATTTGTTAGTCCAATCGATTGGTAATTTTTCGCCACGTGCTAAAGCTTCAGTCATAACTTTATGAGCAGCGTCACGAGCGGAGTAAATTTTGCCAGTGATAAGAACGCTATCACCAACTTTTAATTTACGGGAAAACTCTTCATTATATTCTTCAGTATTAATGCGAATTGTTTCAGCCATTGTAATTACCTCCTACCGATTAAAGTACTACGTGTTTATGACGAGCAGCATGACACATAATAGTAACAGCAACAGGAAGGCCGGCGATATGAGTTGCACCCCATTCGATGTTTACACCGATACAAGTTGTTGTGCCGCCCAATTGTGGACCGATACCAGTTTTGTTAACCATTTCCAAAATTTCTTCTTCCAATTTTGCATACTCAGGATCTTTATGAGGAGTGCTAATATCGCGAAGCAAAGCTTTTTTGGACATAACAGCTGCTTGGTCCATAGTACCACCAATACCTACGCCAAGTACGATTGGAGGGCATGGGTTAGGGCCAGCATGTTTTACGATTTCAAGAACTGCATTTTTAACGCCTTCAACGCCATCTGCAGGTACCAACATAGCTACGTCAGATTTGTTTTCGGAACCGAAACCTTTAAGTTCTACGTTGATTTCTACTTTATCGCCAGGAACGATATCGATGTAAATGATTGCAGGTGTGTTGTTTTGAGTGTTTTTACGGTTGAACAATGGTTCTGCTACAACGGATTTACGAAGGTAACCTTCTACATAGCCTTGAGCAACACCTTCATTGATAGCTTCTTTAAGATCGCCACCAACAAAATGTACGTCTTGACCTACTTCTAAGAATACCAATGTCATACCAGTATCTTGGCAGTATGGACGATCTTCAGCATCAGCAATTTCTGCATTTTTGATGATTTGATCGAGAACAATGCAACCAACTGGAGACTCTTCTGTTTCACGGCCTTTTTTCAAGCCTTCATAGATGTCTTTTGGCAAGTGGTAAGCTGCGTCCATACACATTTGACGGACTGTTTTTGTGATTTCAGATACTTGAATCTCGCGCAAGATAATCCCTCCTCAGGAACATAGTTGAATATTAATTCTAATTACCGTGAGATAACTTTTTACTCTCGAGTATATGAAATATATGTATCTCATACACATCAAGATTAACTCTATGCATCAATCGTAACACACAATATACAGGCTTTCAACGGCTCAACTATACAGTTTTCTCAATGCTTTTTCATATTTTGAGAACAATTTTCATGAATATTGCTGTATATATTTCGGCATGTCAACATCACTTTTTTACCCTTTTTCGTCCCCAAAAAATCACTTCGACGATGTGATAAAAGTCATAGTTAATCATAGGTTGAAAGTATTTTTATACTCTTTATCACAATCGACTTTTAGAGGTAAGAATTAGGTTAAAAGCACCTTATAAATGCAGAGTATATCTAAGATGATGAATACGCTTTTAAGCTACTTGATATTACTTTTCAAATAAAAGGTTTAAACTTTTTTACAATGCATATGTATACCGATTATATTCAATATACTTATATTGCTAACTCTTAAGAAAATATACATTATGAATCCCCTATAAATATAGGAATTATCTATGTTTATTCATCTCTATAGATTATATTAATTTTAATGACTTACTTATCACTATTTTTGATAAGCTATTTTTTGTATAAAGTTATGTGTTTTAGTCATAATTAACGCCTTTTGATTTATAGTAATTTTAAAAAAAACGCTTGCTTTTATAATTAATCTAACATATAATAACAATCGTACCATTCCTCGATAGCTCAGT
>CAUHTB010000176.1 GCA_959608595.1 uncultured Veillonella sp.
TAATGAGGAGCAAGGTTTCATTATAGGGTCACTGGGAAACTGGGAAGGCCGAAATGTTGCGATGAGTCTGAGTCAGAAAGCCTGCTCTAAATGTATGGTATGCATATACTGTGCTTAATTTAGGTTAGTCAGGCGACTAGCTTTTTTTGTTCCTCAGGGAGCTATATTTTTTCTTATTTTTGCGTATTACTGCTACGTTGAGTGGGAGGTACCCTTAGTTTTTCATTTGATTTGTTGTTAGTGTTTAGAGAGTTTAGGAGGCGCCTATGGGTAAACGATTTGCTAAACATTTGGGACAATTTATTGTAACCTTGTTTGGCATCACATTTTTGACATTTTGTCTCACCTATTTAGCTCCAGGCGATCCAGTAACGATGCTACTAGAAACGGCCGATACTATCGTGTCTCAGGAGCTCATTGATGAGACTCGAGCTCAGCTTGGGCTAGATAAACCGTTTATAGTGCAATATGCGAACTGGGTTGTGAATGCTGCACAAGGTGACTTAGGGATGAGTTATTCGGCTAAAAAGCCTGTTGTAGATCGTATGTTAGAGGCTTTGCCAGGAACAGTTATGTTAGCGGGTACAGCATTAGTATTTACATTGCTCTATGCATTGCCGGCAGGGATTATAAGCGCCTTAAATCGAAACAAATGGATCGACTATCTGTTGCGCACTGCTTCCTTTGTAGGCGTGTCTATGCCATCATTCTGGTTAGGCCTTGTATTGATTTATATCTTTGGTCTTAAATTAGGGCTCGTTCCTATTGCATCCTCTCGTGTAACTCCAATCGGTGTAATTCTACCAGCCGTTACATTAGCTGTTGTAGTTGGGTCCAAGTACATGCGTCAAGTTCGTCTTGTTATTCTTGAAGAAATGCAAAAGGATTATGTCATCGGCGCACGTGCTCGTGGTGTGAGTGAGATGAAAATTTTATTCGGTCATATTTTGCCTAATGCAGTATTACCACTCATCACTATATTAGGCGTTCTCATCGGTTGGCTATTAGGCGGTGTTGCAGTTGTTGAAATGGTATTCTCCTGGCCTGGCCTTGGGAATATGGCGGTATATGCCATTACCATGCGCGACTATCCATTGATCGAAGGTTTTGTGTTATGGGTTGCCTTAGCATATATGTGTGTCAATGCTCTAGTTGATGCATCCTATGTTCTGTTGGACCCTAGATTGAAAAGGGAGAGAGCATAATGAAAGAATTTATTCAGAAACATAAATTGTTCTCTTTCTACACTGCATTGATGCTTGTCATCGTATTCATTGCTATCTTTGCACCATGGCTTGCGCCGGGAGATGCTTTCACATCGGATATGTCTAAAGCATTACAAGCCCCTAGTGCTCAGCATTGGTTTGGCACCGACAAACTGGGTCGTGACGTATTGTCTCGTATCATTTATGGTACTCAATTATCCTTGTTCATGGGTGTATCCATCGTAGTGATTATGGTAAGCATTGGTACTATTATCGGTGCCATAGCCGGTTATTTCGGCGGGAAAATCGAAATGGTCCTCATGCGTTTTGCGGACATTATGCTATCCTTCCCGGGTGTAGTATTAGCCATTGCCATTGCAGGTATTTTGGGTGGTAGTATTATGAATACGATTTTGGCATTATCTGTAGTAGGTTGGGCAAAATATGCTCGTTTGGTACGATCTATGACATTGAAAGTTCGTGGCGAAGAGTATGTAACGGCTGCTGTCATGATGGGGGCATCTACATCAACTATTATTAGACGTCATATCATTCCTAATATTATGCCTCTTGTTGTTACAACAGGTGCACTAGATATTGGGGCTATTATGATTGAGGTTGCTGGTCTTTCCTTCCTTGGCTTTGGTGCTCAACCACCAACACCAGAATGGGGCCTTATGCTTAACGAAGGTCGTCAATATTTACAAACCAGTCCATGGCTGATGGCCTTCCCAGGTATGTCCATCCTTATCGTAGTTGCTATCTTTAATCTTTGGTCTGATTCCTTGCGCGATGTAGTGGATCCTAAAAATCAAGGTTAGTTATGTGTGATGCTTATTTATGGATAGCTTTGTGAAAGTTGTTGGATGAATAAATAAGTAATACTGTGGTTTTTCCATTATGACTATTGTAGATTGTAGTGGTCATGATGTGTATGTTTTATGTTTATATGTAATGGTACAAGGAGATTTTACATGAAAAAATCTTGGAAAAAGGCCCTCTTAGCAGGTCTTAGCATTGTAATGATGGGTTCCTTCATCGCTGGTTGCGGCTCTGATAATAATGGTGCTGCTAATAAGGATGTTTTAAAAGTTGGTGTAACTAACTTCGCATCCACATTAGAACCTACAGAAAACTTCTTCGCTTGGGTTGTCATGCGTTATGGTGTAGGCGAAACATTGGCGAAGTTTGATGAACAAATGAAACCACAACCTTGGATTGCATCAAAATGGGAAGTATCTCCAGACCATAAAACTTGGACTTTCACAATCAATGACAAAGTGAAATTCTCTAATGGTAAAAAAGTTGATGCTGCAGCTGTTAAAGCATCTATCGAACGAGCTTTTGAAAAATCCAATCGTGCGAAAACATTCTTCGAATATGACTCTATGGAAGCTAATGGTCAACAATTAGTTATTCATACAACAAAAGAATATCCTAATATGCCTGGCCTTTTGGCTGACCCATTATTCTTAATTGTTGATGTCCAAGCTGAAAAAGATGGCCGTAACTTTGCTAAAGAAGGTCCTATCGGTACAGGTCCATACGTAGTTAAATCTTTCACAAAAGAACGTGCTGAAATGGCGGCCAACGAAAATTACTGGGATGGTACAGTACCTTTCAAAACTGTGGAAATTCCTTCTATCGACGATCCTAATACGCGTGCTATGAGCTTGCAATCTGGCGATGTTGATATGGCGGTTAACATCGGTGCTGGTGAAATCGGCTTATTCCAAAATAACGATAAGTTTAAGGTTGATGAAATTGCATCCCTTCGCGTAGTATTGGCTCGTATTAACCAAAAAGGGATTCTTGGTGATGACAAAGTTCGTGCTGCTGTTATCTCTGCCACAGACCGCAAAAACTATGCTGATGTATTGTTAAAAGGTACATTCATTCCTGGTTCTGCTCCAATTCCACCATCCATGGACTATGGATTCAATGATTTAAAAGATCCTAATGCATATAATCCTGAACGTTCTAAACAATTATTAGCAGAAGGTGGTTGGAAAGATACTGATGG
>CAUHTB010000177.1 GCA_959608595.1 uncultured Veillonella sp.
TTTACAGAGGTTGGCTTTGTAACGGCGGCTCTTGTGGGCTTTGATATTGAGGGGTTCTTAGCTGGTGCAGCTTCAATGGATGCTGCTTGCCAAGAAGAGGATATTTTCAAAAATCCTGCTTTATTAAGTGCATTGCTAAAATATATTGCGTCCGAACGTTATGGTCGTATTATTGAGGTGTTTATGCCTTATGGGGAAGCCCTTCATTCCTTATCTGATTGGTATGTACAGCTATTGTCCGAATCGTTAGGTAAGATGAGTAATACATGCTTACCTTATGGTCGTACACCAGTTGCGGCAGTAGGAACTATGGATATGCATGCTCAAGTACAAGAGCATCAAGAAGGTCGCCTTAATAAGGTCGTTCAATTTATTAAGGTTAAAGAGTGGCAACATAATCTTGTAGTGCCTAATACACATAGTCAATATGAACGATTGCAAGCACTTGGTAATGTAGGCATTTGTGATATTCTCAATATTGCATTAGATGCTAATAGAGAGGCTTTATCTAGTGACAATCGCTTTAATATGACGATAACTGTACCAACATTAAATGCATTCCATTTAGGGGAAATCATGTTTATGCATTGTTGGGCTGTTTACTTTGAATCTATTTTTGCTGGTGTTGATGCCTTTGACCAACCAGGTGTTGAGGTCTATAAACGTCTCATCGGGCCTAAATTAGCTCGTGCAAAGGATACACATAATTCATAAGGGGGAACTATGAATATTTTAGTAACAGGTGGTGCTGGCTATATTGGGAGTCATACTGTACGTGCCTTACAACAAGCAGGTTATACACCAATCATTGTAGATAATTTATCTCGCGGACATGTAGAATCTATTCCTGAAGGGGTTACATTCTACAATATGGATATTGCAGATCCTAAGTTAGTAGATATTATGAAAGAGCATCATATTATTGGGGTTATGCATTTCGCTGCCCATTCTCAAGTTGGAGAATCAATGGTAAATCCAGCTATTTATTATGAAAATAATGTAGTTGGTTCCTATCACCTTATTGAATCTGCTCGTACTGCGGGTGTAAAACATTTTGTGTTTTCTAGTACGGCTGCTGTATATGGCGAACCAGAGGTAGTGCCAATTCGTGAAGATGCTCAATTGCATCCTACAAATGTATATGGTCGTACTAAGTTAATGATTGAAGAAATGTTATCTGACTATAGTTCAATTTATGGTTCTACTTATGTTGCATTGCGTTACTTTAATGCGGCAGGGGCTGACCCATCTGGTACGATTGGGGAAGACCATCATCCAGAGACTCATTTGATTCCACTTGTGCTCGATGCAGCTCGTGGTAAAAGAGAACATATAACTGTATTTGGCACTGACTATGATACAGCTGATGGTACATGTGTGCGCGATTATATTCATGTTAATGATTTAGCTGCAGCCCATGTTTTGGCTATGAATTATCTACGTAAAGGCGGCGAGTCCCAAGTATTTAATCTTGGTAGTGGAAATGGCTTCTCCGTACAAGAAATCATTGAAACTGCTAAAGAGGTAACTGGTATCGATATTCCTGTTCAATATGGTGATCGTCGTGCTGGCGATCCAGGTACATTGATTGCTTCCTCTGAAAAAATTAAAGAATTACTTGGTTGGGATCCTAAATTCAGTAATGTAGCCGATGTTATCAAAGATGCTTGGAAATGGCATACATCTCATCCTGATGGTTTTAAAAGCAAATAAAACAAGAACAAATCCTTTTGATTTGTCAATATAATGAATGACTCTATTAGTCACCTAGGTGACTGGTAGAGTCATTTTTTTGTAGGAATTTAAAAGGACCTCCTAGAATATGTCAGCAGGAGGTGGAATATGAACTTACAAGATTATATACAACGCATTAAATTATGGATTGATAAACAGTATTTTATTATTCGGCACTACCGAATTGTAATTATTATTTTTCTTGTAATTGCACTAGGGGTAATATCAGTTGGTATTTTTTATCCTTCTCAGGAGGATAAGGTTCAAATACAATCAGGCCAATTCAATGTCGAGGCTAGTGAACAAAGACCAGAAATTTCAAAAGACAAAACGGAGGATACATTTACTAAGAGAAACAATGGTAAATATAAGGGGAAATCTAGTATAGATGGAGTTGATCATAAACCTATAAGTAAAAGGAGCGATGACTATATGATGTGAGTAGTGTAGAGCGTTCTCATCCTTGGCGAGAGGTCTTTAAAAATATTTCTAGTACAGATTTGTTACATCAAAATGATGGGACTAGAGATTTTGATGATGATTATGAGAAAATCGATGATTTGAATAAAATGAGCGATGATGAATGGGCGGTTGTCAATGGTGATCTATCATGTGAAAAAAAGGGAGTAAGGAAATACAGACGTACTAAAAATAAAACAATAAGAATAGATAGAAAGAAGCCTAAAGAGCTTAATGGCGATACGACAAAACCAATTGAACTGGTGGGCATCATTGAAGGAAATCAAAATATAGCTATTTTACGAAAAGGCTCAGAGGAACAGATGGTTACGGTAGGGAGTAGTTGGCAAGGAATATCCGTATCTAATATTACTGCAAGTGGTGTAGAAATTATTGAAGGAGGTTCGTCGCGATGGCTAAAAATCGAGTGATCATAAAAATAGTTATATTAATAGTTGCACTAGTATATTTTTTATTAGCACAAATGTTAGTTGTAACAGGAAATACTATAGAAGATAAGGTAATAAAAAATGGAGGAAATAATGTAACAAATAATTCAATAAAGAGCGTAGAACCTAATAAAGATAAAGAAACAATTACAATATCTGTACGAAATGCCTCTTTAAAGGATACTGTGTTAGGCATTTGTCGCAGTTATGGTATATCAGTTATCGGAGTAGAGTCATTAAAGGGCAATATTACGGCAAGTGTAAAAGGAGAGTCTCCAGAAGAGATTATTAAAGAACTAGGGCGGTTATATCATTTTACGGTAACAAAACAACATGAGACTCTTCTTATTGAATCTGAGGATACTGCACTAGAGAATAGAGAGCTCTATGTAGTTTCTCCTGAACATCTGCCTGCAGAGTCTTTATCAAATATACTGGGAACAGTAGTAAAAAATGATAAAATGGCTGTGCTTTCAGAACAAAACGAAGTAATTATGCATTTGACAAGCGGAGAAAAGAGGCGTGTAGAAACCCTAATCAATGCAGTTGACAAGGAACCTAAACAAGTACAATT
>CAUHTB010000178.1 GCA_959608595.1 uncultured Veillonella sp.
AATGGCATCTGCAAAAGCTTTAAAAGCAGTTCGTGCTGGTATCGATATTCCTTTAATTGCTGATATTCATTTCGACTATAAATTAGCTTTAGAAGCTATTGAGAATAATGTTGATGGATTGCGTATTAACCCAGGAAATATTGGCGGAGAGGATAAAGTGTTAGCTGTTATTGAAAAAGCTAAACCTAAACAAATTCCTATTCGTATAGGTGTCAATGCTGGTTCTTTACCTAAGCATATCCTCGATGCTCATGGTGGTCATCCTACAGCAGATGGCATGGTAGAGACTGCATTAGAACATGTGCGAATTCTTGAAAAGCTCGACTATCGTCAAATGAAATTATCCATTAAAGCAACGGAAGTTCCTTTAATGGTAGAAGCCTATCGTAAGTTATCCGATAAGATTCCTTATCCTTTGCATTTAGGTGTTACTGAGGCTGGGACGATAAAACAAGGTACCATTAAGTCTGCTATGGGCATTGGTGCTTTATTATTAGACGGCATTGGTGATACATTACGGGTATCTTTAACGGGTGACCCAATACATGAAATCGAAGTAGGTCGCAGTATTTTAAGCAGCCTAGGTTTACGAAACTTTGGGGCCACCATGATATCTTGTCCTACCTGTGGTCGTTGCCAAGTCAATCTATTTGACATGGCGGGAATTGTAGAGGAGCGCTTAGCATCTATTAAAGCACCGATTAAAGTTGCTGTTATGGGATGTGTTGTAAATGGGCCCGGTGAGGCTCGTGAAGCTGATTTTGGTATTGCTGGTGGTAATGGTCAAGGTATTGTTTTCCGAAAGGGTGAAGTTATCAAGACTGTACCAGAAGCTGAATTAGTCGATACATTATTTAGAGAAATTGATCAATATTTAGAAAACTTAAATGAGGAGTCTTTATGTTAGCCACTAAATTATATGCACCTACATTGCGGGAGGTTCCATCTGACGCCGATGTAGTTAGCCAACAGCTTATGCTTCGCGCAGGTTTTATGCGCAAAACTGCAAATGGTTTATATAGCTTTTTGCCATTGGGGTGGAGAAGTATCAAAAAAATTGAAGCCATTGTACGTGAAGAAATGGATCGTGCTAGTGCTCAAGAAATTATGATGCCTATCTTACAACCTGCAGAAATTTGGAAAGAGTCTGGCCGTTGGAACGCATATGGCGCAGAAATGATGCGTATTAATGATCGTCATGATAATGAGTTCTGCCTAGGACCTACTCATGAAGAGATGATTACAACTCTTGTAAAAAATGAGATTAACTCCTACCGTCAATTACCAGTAAATTTATATCAAATCCAAAGTAAATTCCGTGATGAACGTCGTCCACGTTATGGTTTGATGCGTAGCCGCGAATTTATTATGAAAGATGCATATTCTTTTGATGTAGATGAAGCTGGTTTAGACGAATCTTATAAATCTATGTATGATGCATATACACGTATTTTTACGCGTTGTGGTCTTACATTCCGTCCTGTAGAAGCTGATAGTGGTGCCATCGGCGGTAGTGGAACACATGAGTTTATGGCAATTGCTGAAGCTGGTGAAGCTGATATTGTATATTGTACAAAATGTGACTATGCTGCAAACATTGAAATTGGCAAACCTGGTATTATGAAACAGGAAGAAGAAGCACTGCAAGAATTATCCGTTGTAGATACTCCGAATGCTAGTACTATTGAAGCTGTAGCGGAAATGTTGAACTTACCACTACATAAAACTATCAAAGCTGTAGTATTCTCCATTGATGGTAAAGTTGTGTTAGCAATTGTTCGTGGCGATCATGAAGTAAATGAAGTGGCAGTACAACATGCTGTACTTGGTTCTGTAGAGCCAGAAATGGCTACACCTGAAGAATTAGAAAAAGTTGGCTTAACAGCAGGCTTTATCAGCCCAGTAGGATTAAAACAAACAGAGGAGTTTGCTATTGTTGTAGATGAATCTGTTATGGAAACTTACAATGTTTGTGGTGGCGCTAATAAAAAAGATGCTCACTACGTTAATATTAATCCAAAACGGGACTTTAATGTAGAAGACATTATTGTTGCTCCAATTCGTTTGATCACGAAGGATGATGTGTGTCCTAAATGTGGTGGTGCTTTAGAACATGCTAAAGGCATCGAAGTAGGTCAAGTATTTAAATTGGGTACAAAATATTCTGAAGCATTACAAGCTACATTCTTAGATCAAAATGGTCGTCCTAATCCAATGATTATGGGTTGCTATGGTATCGGTGTATCTCGTACACTTGCTGCTGCTATTGAGCAATATCACGATGAAAATGGTATTATTTGGCCACGTTCTATCGCTCCATTTGAAGCAGTTATTGTCCCAATTAATGCAAAAGACGAAGCATTAATGTCTACTAGTCAAACTATTTATACTGCATTACAAAATGCTGGTGTAGATGTATTGTTAGATGATCGCAAAGATCGTGCAGGTGTTAAGTTCAAAGATGCTGATTTGATTGGTTATCCACTTCGCATTACAGTAAGTAAAAATACTCTTGAGAATAACGAAGTAGAAATTCAAATCCGTAAGTCTGGAGAAACTCTTCCATGTGCTATTGATTCTGTAGCTGATAAAGTAACAGAATTGCTTCAAAACTTATAATAGAATTGCGATTCTAGTGAATGTTCATTAGGGTCGCAATTTTTCTTTCTAAACTTGAATTAATAGATTAAATAAGTCATAATTAAATGATAGAATATTTGGAATGGAGGTGCTATATGCTTGTAGATTTTCATATGCATTCCATCTTTTCAGATGGTGTTGAAACACCTAAAGATCTATTGCAACATGCCATAGACTGTAATGTATCTATGATGGCTTTAACCGATCATGATGAAATAGACGGCATTCAAGCATTGCGTGCTGCTCAAAAAGAGTTAGATCCTAATGAATCTATTAAAATCGTAAATGGCTGTGAATTTAGTGCTGATTATAAAGATAAGTCAATTCATATTTTAGGATATTGTTTTGATGAAAATAATAAAGATTTAATCGATTTTATTACGTTTTTTAAAGGAAAACGTGAAGAACGTATCGATGAAATTATCCGTCGTTGTAACAATGAAGGATATTATATTACAAAAGAAGAGCTCATTAAACAATTTCCTGATACTAAAGCTTATGGTCGCCCACATATTGGTAAACTTTTAATTGATGGTGGTTATGCCAAGGATATTAATGATGTATTTAAAGGTAT
>CAUHTB010000179.1 GCA_959608595.1 uncultured Veillonella sp.
TAGCCAATACCCAAGGCATTGTTTCATCAATGTATTTATTCATGCGACCAATAAATGCCCATACGGACTTAATAGCTTTATTAAGCTCCATATTTTCCATAGCTGCTTCAAAATCTTTTGCCGTTTGAACAGCCAATGTGGAAACATCACGATCCAAATCATCCATATCATCGCATTTCGTAATCACACCACCATGATATTTTTCAATCATAGCAATGGTACGGTTCAATAAGTTACCTAAGTCGTTAGATAAGTCCGCATTGATCTTTGTAACGAAATTAGGCAATGTGAAGTTACCATCATTGCCAAGCGTGATTTCACTTAATAAATAATAACGCAAAGAATCTGCACCATAGGTATCGATCAATGGAATTGGATCAATAACATTCCCCAAAGATTTACTCATCTTTGTACCGTCAACGATCATCCAGCCGTGACCAAATACCTTTTTAGGTAATGGCAACTCAAGGCTCATAAGCATCATAGGCCAAATAATTGTATGGAAACGTACGATTTCCTTACCTACTAAATGAAGATCTGCTGGCCAATATTTTTTATATAATTCACCATCACCATCAAATGGAGATAGTGCACTAATATAGTTTACTAATGCATCGAACCAAACATACACAACATGTTTAGGATCGAATGGTACCTTGATACCCCAATCAAAGGATGTACGAGAAACAGCCAAGTCTTCAAGACCTTGTTTTACGAATTGAATCATCTCGTTACGACGAGATTCAGGTTGAATAAAATCAGGATTTTCTTCGATGAATTTCAACCATTGATCTGTATATTTAGCGAGTTTAAAGAAGTAGCTTTCCTCTTTAACCTTCTCTACAGGGCGTCCACAATCTGGGCATGTATGATTTTCACCAAGCTTTTGTTCAGTCCAGAATGTTTCACAAGGTGTGCAATACCAACCTTCATATTCAGCCTTGTAAATATCGCCTTTTTCATAAGCTTTTGTGAAGAGTTCTTGCACTACCTTTTCATGGCGTTCATCTGTAGTACGAATGAAGTCATCGTTAGAGATGTGCATCTTTTCCCATAATGCCTTAAAGCCATTTACGATATTCGTAGTGTATTCAAGAGGTGTAATACCTTGCGCTTCTGCAGCACGTTGAATTTTTTGACCATGTTCATCAGAACCAGTCAAGAAACGTACATCATAACCAGCTAAACGCTTGAATCGAGCGATTGTATCAGCTACAGATGTACAATACGTATGACCAATGTGCAACTTAGCACTTGGATAATAAATTGGTGTCGTAATATAATACGTTTTTTTTGTGTCTCCCATGATGAGCCTCCTTCTAACCTTCGAATGGGAAGGTTTAACGTTCTACAATATTATATACATCCCGGCGGGAAACGTTAAAACGCTTTGCCACCTGGCGAATTGCTTCTTTTTTAGGTATCCCTGTTTCTACAAGGGCTTGTACAGCATTTACATACGATACTGGTTCATCCGAAACTTCACTAGTATCAGACTCTACTGTCTCAGCACCACCTACAATGAGGACGAATTCCCCTTTATAGGTGAGCTGTTCCAAATCATTTACAAGGCTCTCTAAATCGGTGCGTACAAAGGTTTCAAACTTCTTTGTCAATTCCCTTGCCACCGTGATAGATCGATTGCCAAAGGCTTCATACATATCTTGTAAGACCTCTTGTAAACGATGAGGTGCTTCATAAAACATCAAGGTTCCCGTTACTTGTGAAAGTCGCTGTAGTTCTTCAACCCGATGTTTGCCCCGTTTAGGTAAGAATCCGGCAAAAGCAAAGGATTTAGTATCTAAGCCTGATGCAATAAGCGCTGTTAATGCCGCATTAGCACCTGGCAGTGGTACCACCGTTATACCTTCTTCAATAGCTTTTGTTACTAGGTCAGCCCCTGGATCAGATATAGCCGGCATGCCTGCATCACTAACGCAAGCAATAGACTGCCCTTCTAACAAAAGCTCTATAATATATGCACCTTTTTCCTCCTTATTATGTTCATGATAAGAAATCAAAGGCTTCTTAATGTCAAAATGTTTTAATAATATGCCTGTATGGCGCGTATCTTCGGCAGCGATAGCATCTACTTCACCTAAGATACGAACTGCCCGATAGGTCATATCTTCTAAATTACCTATTGGTGTAGGCACTAAATATAAGATGCCCCATTCGTTATCGTTCATACCAAGAGGACACCTCCTTTGTGTACACATTAGGCTTCTCATAAACGATTAGTGGTGGCTCTAACACAAGACCAGCCTGACCTTGATAGAGAGCCTCTATTAGTACAAGTTTCGCAGGTTTATCTATCATACCGTGAATAAAGCGAATTCTCTTAGCTTGAAAGTTAGCTATTTCTAGTTCATGCAGCACATATTGTAAACGACTAGCACTATAAATCATCCACAAACGACCTTTACACTTGATAAAGGACTGTACAGCTTTCAAAACTTCTTGTAACGATGTATGTTTATCATGAAGAGCAACCGCTCTTTCATCAGAAGTGGGCTTTGCACCGCTTTCATAATCATAAAAAGGAGGATTTACTATAACACCATCAAAGGGCTTGTCTTGTACATCCCGATACGACATATGACGATAATCGCCACATAACATCGTTACCACATCTTGTTTATGATTGTATTCAACACTACGTTGAGCCATCTCAATGATAGTCTTATTAATATCAATACCCGTTATATGGCCCGCTCCTAATGACGTACCAATGAGTGGCATAACACCCGTTCCTGTGCCTAGATCAACATAGGTATGACGACCGTTAAAAGAGCAAAAGTGAATGAGCGCAATAGCGTCAAAGGAAAAGCGAAACATATCAGTGCGCTGATAAAGCTGTAAGCCATCTATAATTAAATCATCAAGTCTTTCTTGATCATTCATCAGGCAATGCCACCTCGGACCATTTCAAATCGATAGTACGGCCCGCTTCGAGCTGTACCTTTACAGTATGCTTATGATGATTTACCTTTAAAACTTTACCAATACCTTCATCGGTAACAACCTCCTTACCAATACCAGGAGGGGCTATATCTTGAGGAGATTGAGTGCGTTCCTTCTTCACATATAGGTCGCCACCTTTTTTATATAAATCATCTTCATAGTTAAGACAACACATCAATCGAACACATACACCAGAAATCTTCTTAGGATTTAAGCT
>CAUHTB010000180.1 GCA_959608595.1 uncultured Veillonella sp.
ATAATCTTGTTAAATTCCTCTTCACTTACTTGTTCCATAAGATATTTCTTCTGCCATTCAGCGCTACGTTTGTTTAATTTATCTCGATCATCCCAGCGGCTTTCATCACCATTAATCTTGATAACCTTATGACCCGTATAATACACAACAGCCGTACTATAGCCGTTATAGTAATAGACATCTCCTTCATAGGAGTCCACTACTGGAACAACATCAATATTACTACGCTGCTTAACAAATGGCTCTAAGCCTTCCATAACAACTATAGAAGATATAACCATCGTACCAAGTACAATAATTGTAACTAAACGATATCCTCTTCTCGTATACCACGCATAGAACATAAACAATATTGCCATAGCAACCACGACATAGAGCAAGCAATAAAAACCCCATGGTGCGAAGAAAGAACCTGCCACATAAGCAATCCACAGAAGTAACGTGGGCCCCATAATAATCCATTTTAAGGCTCTAGATTTGCCTTTGCGAATAAGCTTCATAACGCCCAAAGCACCGATAGCACTAAATGGGACTAAGCTAACAAAGGTATATAGAGGGTATTTTGTTGCCATCAAGGTGTAGAATAGCACAATTCCAACACCCCAAGTCATATTATAGATAAACCCTGTATGACGTTGTTTAAAGCCATCGATTATGCCGTAAATAACAGCACCCGTCCACGGCATAGAAGCACCAAGGAAGATAGCGAGATAATACCACCACACATTATCTTCTGGATGTTCCGACTGAGTAGCACGCGTTACATTGTGAAGTCCTAAGAAGCCATTGATAAAGTCTTGACCATGAACACTATACATGTATACATACCACGGCAAACAAACTACACAAAAGGCTAAAATGCCACGCCAATCGAAGATGGCTTTCACCATAGACCAAGAACGATTAATACCTGCAAAAACAAGTAGAATCATACCAGGCAACACAATGGCTACCGGACCTTTAGTGAGTACGCCTAACGCAGCGAATACATAAGCTACAATCATGGCATATGGTTTCTGTTCTACCAGACCCTTGTAGGAGTAAATCATAACCATCAATGTCGTATAAAGGAGCACCATATCTGTAATAACGCCATGAGCTACGGTCCAGAACATGAGAGATGTGCCTAGAACGGATGCCCCAATGAGACCAAGCGCCCACTTACCGCTCATGGTACGCGTAGATTGATACATGGTCGCCACCGACAAAGCACCGAAAATAGCACTCGGTAGGCGCACCACCCAATCAGCAATTCCAAAGACTTTAAAGCCAAGAGCAATGAGCCAATAAATCATGATGGGTTTATCGTACCAATAAGTACCATAAATCTGCGGAGATAGCCAATCACCTGAAAGAACCATTTCCTTTGCCGTTAACGCATAATTAGATTCAACGGGATCTGTAACAGGCAACATATTATTGCCAAACATATAAAACACTAGCCACACAATAAATACGACTGGTGTTAATCGAGAGAGTTTCATAAGGGGTCTCCTTATCGACGATTACGATAGTATCTAAAGCCCAGTACTACAGCTATAATGACAAATACAACAATCATAACAATCAAGAACTCATGATTGTACTCGATAAGGTCTTGCCAATTTTCACCAAGTACCTTGCCTAAGTAAACGAGCAAAATCGTCCAAGGAATCGTACCGAGTACCGTCCAGATGATGAAATGCCACATAGGATAGCGTGCCATTCCTGCAGGAAAGGAGATAAAGGTACGAACACCAGGTAAAAGTCGACCAAAAAATACAGCTACACCGCCATATTTATTAAACATCTTTTCTGCCAGTTCAAATTTATGTTCATTAAAGAATATATATTTACCATATTTCAATAATAAAGGGCGCCCACCATGCTCACCCATCCAGTAGGATACTATAGAACCAACAATACCTGCTAAGATACCTACCACCATTGTTGTATGCATATCAAATATGCCTTGAGCTATCAAATACCCCGCAAAACCAAGTACGATTTCACTTGGAATAGGCACATTAGCATTTTCTAGAACCATTGCAATAAACATGGCCGTATAGCCATATGTTTCCATAAACGAAATAATATATTCCACTATTTTACCTCATTAAAAATCCCCATCCGGGTTCTATAATGTACTTATGCTTGTACATCATTTCGTGAAAATTTCACCCAACCATTTGGTACACCATATATTTTACCATAATAAAGAGACCCTCACCACAGGTGGGGCCGCTTTAAGGTATAAACAGTATGCAATTTTCGCAATAGCTTTTTTGCTATTGTGTACATCTCAGTAAAAACAGCTAACAATTAACTGGCTATACGTTACCTAATCTCCTCTGTTTAAGCAAGACCATATGGTACACATATAGGACATGTTTCTTCACTGCGAGGACTTTGTAAAATATCCGCTTTAATACCGAACCACTCTGCTAAATTTTCTGGGGTCATCATCATATGCGGAGTTCCATCACCTACGATAGCTCCCTCTTTAAGGGCAATAATGCGGTCACTATAGCGCAAAGCTAGATTCAAATCATGGAGCACCATAACGACCATAATATTTCGCTCCCGCTGTGTGCGTTTAACTAGCTCCATCAACTCAATTTGATGACGACTGTCAAGATAAGTAGTCGGTTCATCGAGAAGTAAAATATTAGGTTCTTGCGCCAAACTTAGTGAAAGCCATACGCGTTGCCGTTCACCGCCGGATAGTTCCCCTATGTGACGATACCGATATTTCCATACATCTGTACATTTCATCGCCTGCTCCACAGCAGCTAAATCCGCATCAGATAGTTCCTTAAAAATCGATACATACGGATTTCGTCCGGATCGAACCAATTGCTCAACTAACATTCCTTCAGGGGCTGTCGTAATTTGCGGTAACAAAGCTATATGGCGCGCTAATTCCTTCGTATTCCACGAATGTAAAGATTTTTCATCCAGCGATATGGTGCCTTGTTTTAGCTTAATAAGTCGGGCCAAAGCTTTCAAAAACGTTGATTTTCCCGAACCATTCGGACCGATAATAGATATTATTTCCGGTTTATCAAAGACGATGGATTGATTTTCCAGTATCAATCGTTTTCCATAGCCTACCGTTATATTATCGACTGTTAACACACTCATCTTCGCCCCACCCCTTTCAATAGATACAAGAAGA
>CAUHTB010000181.1 GCA_959608595.1 uncultured Veillonella sp.
TTGAAGCGTTCATTTATGGTCGTGAATTGGCAAATGGCTTCTCCGAGTTAAATGACCCAATCGACCAAAAACAACGTTTCTTGGATCAATTGAAAGAACGCGAAGCTGGCGATGATGAAGCTCACCGTATGGATGAAGACTTCGTTACAGCTCTTGAATACGGTTTACCTCCAACAGCAGGTTTAGGTGTTGGTATTGACCGTCTCGTTATGTTCTTAACAGACTCTGCATCCATTCGCGATGTATTGTTGTTCCCATTGATGAAACCAGAAGCTCCTAAGCATATTGAAGCTGAAGAAGAAGCAGCTGAATAATCTAAAACTAAAAGGCTCCCTATTCTTTGAGTAGGGAGCTTTTTTATTCGTTATATGATACGAATATTATGTTTTATGATTATTGTACTCTATGAATATTATATTTATTCTATATGTGGTGTTGTAGTATATGTTGACTATGATATTTAGTTACGAAAGGAGAAGACTGTGAAACATTTAAAGGTGGCTTTATCTGATTCTGTACAATCCCAAATTAAATCCATAGCAGGGCGCACATGTGTTGGCGTTTTTGAAACAGATTTTACAGATGTAGGTGCCGTTGTTATCGGCGATGGTGAGCTAGATCTTATTAGTAATAATCAAATTAGCTCCTTTGGTATACCTATTATTGTCCTAAGAGTTGATGCATCTAAAGATATATCTCTTTATGAAAATCGTATCACGTCCATTATAGAGTTCTTATCTATGAGTATCGACGACTGTACATCAGAGATAGAGAAAGTTGTAGCAGAGTATGAAGCATCTATTTTACCGCCATTTTTCAGGGCTTTATCTGATTATGTAGGGGATGAAAATTCCCAGTTTGACTGTCCAGGTCATCAAGGAGGCCAATTCTTTTATAAACATCCTACGGGTCGTGCCTTTTACAATTTCTTTGGAGAGAATATATTTAGAGCTGACCTTTGCAATGCAGATGTAAAATTAGGGGATCTCTTAATTCATGAAGGCTATGCGTATGATGCTCAAGCACATGCAGCTAAGGTCTACAATGCGGATAAAACCTATTTTGTATTGAATGGTACATCTTCTGCGAATAAGGTGGTGCTTAATGCTCTTTTAACACCTGGGGATATTATTTTATATGATCGTAATAATCATAAATCCATCTGCCATGGTGGCCTCGTTATGTCTGGTGCTACGCCTATATATCTTGAAACAGCACGTAATCCTTTTGGCTCCATTGGTGGTATTTTAGATCATTGCTTTGATGAAAGTTATATACGTCAATTAGTGGCTGAAAAATCACCTGAAGAAGCAAATGCAAAACGTCCTATTCGATTAGCAGTTATTCAACTAGGAACCTATGATGGTACGATTTATAATGCGCGCCAAGTAGTAGATAAAATAGGACATCTTTGTGACTATATTTTCTTTGACTCTGCTTGGGTTGGGTATGAACAGTTTATTCCTATGATGAAAGACTGTAGTCCATTGTTGTTAGAATTGGGTCCAAATGACCCTGGCATTTTAGTTACTCAATCAGTACATAAGCAACAAGCTGGCTTTTCACAAACATCCCAAATTCATAAAAAAGACAGTCATATAAAGGGACAAGAACGCTATGTGGATCATAAACGTTTTAATAACTCTTTTATGATGCATGCATCTACATCTCCGTTTTATCCATTATTTGCATCTCTCGATGTAAATGCAAAAATCCATGAAGGCGAGTTAGGTCAAAAATTATGGCGTGAATGTGTTGAGGTAGCTATTGATGCGCGTAAAGCCGTATTGAAACAATGTAAATATTTACGCCCCTTAGTACCTCCAATTGTTCATGGTAAACCATGGGAAGAGGGAAATACCCAGAAGATGGCTTGTGATGTAAAATATTTTGCTTTTGAGCCAGAAGCCAAGTGGCATTCTTTTAACGGCTATGGTGAAGGACAGTATTTCATTGATCCATGTAAATTTCAACTGATTACACCGGGAATCGATGTGGAAACTGGAGAATATGAAGAGTTTGGCATCCCTGCGAATATTCTCGCTAATTATTTACGAGAAAATCGAATTATTCCTGAAAAATGTGATTTAAATACAATCTTATTCCTCATGACACCAGCAGAATCTAAGCATAAGATGGATGCGCTGGTGGCGGAACTCGTTCGGTTTGAAGAACTCATAGATCGCGATGTACCGATGGAAGAGGTGTTGCCATCGATTTACTATAGTCATATAGACAAATATAAAGGCTACCACATTCGTCAGTTATGCCAAGAAATGCATGATTTTTATAAGTCTAGAAATGTAAGCCTTCTGCAACAGCGATTATTCTCACGTGAATATTTCCCTGACTATGTAATGAATCCACAAGAGGCAAATTTTGAGTTCCAACGAAATAAAGGCGAATTAGTACCGCTAAGCGAAGCAGAAGGACGTATTGCCCTTGAAGGGGCTCTTCCGTATCCGCCAGGTGTAATATGTGTTCAGCCAGGGGAGCGTTGGTCCAAGACTGCGTGTGACTATTTCTTAGCCCTAGAAGAAGGCATTAATCAACTGCCTGGTTTTGCGCCGGAAATACAAGGCGTATACATTACTGAACAATCAAATGGATATAAACAAGCCTATGGCTATGTATTGAAAAAAGAATATTAAAGAAAATCTAGCGTGTTATTCGAGCATAGTGCTTTAGGGCTCTCATCACGCGAGGAGGTTATATGAATTCGACACTTATTTTAAAAGGAAATATATTATATACACCGCGTCCTTCAGAATTTATATCGATTCCACATGGCTATATCATTGCCGTAGATGGTGTGGTCGTATATTGTGGGGAAAGTATTCCACCAGCTTATGCATCGTGCGAGGTTACTGATTATAGTGATAATCTCATCATTCCAGGCTTTGTAGATACGCATGCTCACGCTCCGCAGTATTGTAATCGTGGTCTTGGCATGGACAAAGAATTGCTGCCTTGGTTAGAAACCTATACATTTCCTGAAGAGGCAAAGTTTAGTGATCCAGATTATGCACGGTTAGTATATGGCGCCTTTGTACAGGATTTATGGCGCAATGGGACTACTAGAAGTATACTATTTGGCACCATCCATAAAGAAAGCACATTAGTATTGATGGAGCTTTTACAAAAAGCAGG
>CAUHTB010000182.1 GCA_959608595.1 uncultured Veillonella sp.
GGTGACTGGGTAATTTCCCGTCAACGTATTTGGGGCGTGCCAATTCCTATTTACTATTGTGAAAGCTGCGGTGAGCACATCATCAACGATGATACGATCAAAGCATTACAAGAAAAAGTAGCTGTAGAAGGCTCTGATGCTTGGTGGGCTCACAGTGCAAAAGAATTGTTACCAGAAGGTTTCAAATGTCCTCATTGCGGTCATGATGAGTTCAAAAAAGAAACAGACATCATGGACGTATGGTTTGACTCTGGTTCCTCTTGGTCTGGCGTACTTGAAGTTAACGGCTTAGATGTACCATGTGCTATGTACCTTGAAGGTTCTGACCAACATCGCGGTTGGTTCAACTCTTCCTTGTTAACTGCAGTAGCAACAACAGGTAAAGCACCATACAACTCCGTATTGACTCACGGCTTCGTTGTGGACGGCGAAGGTCGCAAAATGTCTAAATCTGTAGGTAATACAGTGGCACCTAGCGACATTATCGACGTATACGGCGCTGACGTTATGCGTTTGTGGGTATCCTCTGCGGATTACCAAGCAGACGTACGTTTGTCCAAAGACATCGTAAAACAATTATCCGAAGTATATCGTAAGATCCGTAATACATTCCGCTTCTTGCTCGGTAACTTGGATGACTTCAATTCAAATACTGATAAAGTGGCTTATGCAGATATGTCCGAATTCGACAAATGGGCATTGTTGCGCTTGGAAGAAGTACGTCAAAAAGTTTCCGATGCATATGAAAATTATGAATTCCACATGTTGTACCATGCAATTCATAACTTCTGTACAGTAGACTTGAGCTCCATCTACCTTGATGTAATGAAAGATACCATGTATGCTGAAAGCAAAAACAACGTAGCTCGTCGTTCTGCTCAAACAGCAATGTACGAAATCTTAAAAACATTGGTAGCAATGGTATCTCCGGTACTTTCCTTTACAGCTGAAGAAGTTTGGAAATACATGCCTAAAGAAGACGGCATGCCTGAATCCGTTATGCTTCAAGATTGGCCACAAGGTCATCCTGAACACTTCAACCAAGAATTGGCTGATAAATGGAACCAATTGTTAGACTTGCGTACATCCGTACAAAAAGCATTGGAACTTGCTCGTCAAGACAAAACAATCGGTCATCCATTGGATGCATCTGTTACAGTATACGCTGAAGGTGCTGCATTCGACGCATTGAATGCCCTTGGTGAAGAAGGCTTGGCTAAACTCGTAATCGTATCCGAAGCTCACATTGTAAATGGCGCTGCACCAGCAGAGGCTGTTAAAGATGAAGAAACAGGCGTAGCGACAGTAGTGGCTCCATCTGAACTTGAAAAATGTGAACGTTGCTGGATCCACCGTGATACAGTAGGTCAAGATAGCGAACATCCTACACTTTGCCATCGTTGTGCAGAGGTTGTTAAATCTCTATAATCACACATATAAACATACATAATACGAATAATGTATTGTGTATGTAAAAAAGAAACCCTTCTCTAACCTTGTTAGTTTATGTTGAATTAAATTTGGATAGAGAAGGGTTTTGTTTTATTTCGAGGTGTTTTTTTGGAGAGTTGGTTCTGATGTGATTATAGTATGATGTGCTTTAAGTATAATAGTTACATTGTTTTACAAATTGTTAAAAATTTATAGAAATTTATGAATTCGTTGTATGCTATCTTTCTCATGAAATTATCTATAATAATTGCTAGATTGTTATTTTCCTCATGAAAAATTAATGTGTAAATTTTTACTCATTTCACATTAAATTTAATATACTGGTTTAAGATATTTATAGTTAGTTTAGTTATTGTGCTTATATGAGAAGGAGGAACAGCAATGGTAGCAACTATCGTTAAAGCAATCTTGGCTGCGCTTACTGGTTTAGCAAACGCAATCTTGCCTTTATTCAAATAACAATTTCATTCCCCAGAAAAAAGACCACCTGGCTTGCAGGTGGTCTTTTTCTTTTGCCTGAAAATAGAAATCAATTTGTAACATAATGATTTAGAGAATCTTTAACTATCGTTTAACTATAGGGCTTTATATTGACTATAGAAACAAGCATACCTATAATTAAAATGAATAAACCATGAAATGAACGTGAAGGGCGTACAGTTTGTGTGGTTTTATTTCTTATGTAAAACGAGGGGAGCGTGTAAGGCATGAGAAAAAACGTAATCATTAAGGCGTTAGTTTTAGGATCTATAGGATGTGCTTTCACTATTACAGGAATGGCAGCCAATGGGCATGGACAAGGTATTGCAGATTCTACTACAGAAGTGAATGAGGCTAAACATGAAGCTGTTCGTTCTAATTGGATGGATCGCACAGATGTGGTTGTTGGGGTTGGTATGAAAGACTCGAAAGAGACGCATAGTCAGCACCATTATGTTGGTGAATCATCGATGAGACATGATGATCTACATACTGTAACTTCGAAAAATTCAAAATCTACTGAAATCAATAAATTGTATATTGAGACCTTGCAACCTATAACCCATTATGATGAAAATGCTAAAAGCGTTGTCTTTGTACAAGGTCGTATTGGGCGCAGTGGAGAAAAAATTTCATCTTATAAATTAGATAGTTATTTGGAGCCAGCCAGACCTGCAGGGACGTTTATAACACATGATAAGCAAACAGATACGAAAGAATCATTAGGAATGAATGCTAATATTGGCATTGGCTATCGTCGTCTTAGCAAAGGTGAACATGCTTATGTTGGTGTTAATGCGTTCTATGACCATGTGTTTAAAGGTGGTTATAAGCGCGTTAGTGGCGGTGTAGAATATGTGGCAGGCCTTAATGAATTTCATGCTAATCTGTACCGAAATCTGGGGACTGATGAAAGAAAATATATAGGACTCCATGGGCGTAGTGTTGTATTGGGTGATCCTGCAGGATTGTATCCATATGGGATGGATCCTGATCAAAGTCTTTATAATTATGGTATAGCTGCTTATGAAAATCATTGGATGCTATTAGAAAAGGTTGCTGCCAGTGGATTTGATGTAGGATACTCACGGACCTTTAAAAATGCTCGATGGGCTCGTGTCTATGCGGACTATTATAATTGGCGTGGTAGAGAGGCTGTAAGAGTAGGGTATTATAAATTAAAAAAACGTGATGCCATAAAAGGTTTTAAAGTGGGT
>CAUHTB010000183.1 GCA_959608595.1 uncultured Veillonella sp.
TTAGCCATTTGCATAGCTTTTTTTGCTGCCTCAGTCGCCATATAGGATGTATTCATACCTTCCGGTGCAATGCGTCGTTCCTCAATACCAGTACGTTCTCTAATCCATTGGTCATTGGTATCAACCATTTTTTCTAGATCAAAGTTTGTTACTACATTGTCAGGAAGGAAGCTCCCAGTACCAATGATTCCAACCGGTTTACTCATCATAGTCATACTTCAAGGCTCCTTCAATATCCATTGTTTCTCTTATGTGTTGAATAATTTTACGTTCCACTAAATCACTAGCAATTTCAATAGCAGTTTTAATCTCTTTAGCTTTGGAGCTACCATGAGCAATCATAAACACCCCGTTAACCCCTAAGAGTGGAGCACCACCATTTTCCGTGTGATCTAAGCGTTTTGCCATCTTTTTTAAAGCTGGCTTTACAAGCATAGCACCAATTTTGGCAAAAATACTACCTGCCATAATGCTATCCTTTACTAATTGTGTAAGACCTGTTACCAAGCCTTCTGCGAATTTAAGTACCACATTACCGACAAAACCATCGCAAACAACAACATCTACGACCCCTTTGGGAATATCACGGCCTTCAATATTACCTTTGAAGTTAATAGTTTTCATACGTTCCAAAATTGGATATGTGGCTAGAACGACATCGTTCCCCTTAGTGGCTTCTTCGCCAATATTTAATAACCCTACTGTAGGCTCTTCTTTACCTAATAAAAGTTTTGCATATTCAGAACCCATCAATGCACCTTGTACAAGATGTTTTGGTTTACTATTTGAGTTAGCACCAGAATCTAACATAACAGTAATACCACTAACTGTTGGCATCGGAGTTGCAATAACCGGGCGATCAACCCCCTTAATACGACCGAGACCAAACAATGCAGCTGCTACAGCAGCACCTGTGCTACCAGGAGCAATCACGGCATCGCAAGCATTATCACGAACTAAAGATGTTGCTACCACAATGGATGCGTCCTTTTTCTTACGCAATGCTTGTCCTGGATGCTCATCCATACCGATAACTTGACTGGCATGGTGTACAGAAATGCGTGGATTCTTAGCTTCATTCCTAGCTTCTAATATATTAAAAATTTGCTGCTCATCGCCGACGAGCACCACTTCAATGTGTTCATTTGCTCGTACGGCTTCAATGGATCCTAGTACAGTCTCCAATGGAGCAAAGTCGCCACCCATGGCGTCTATTGCAATTTTCATAATCTACACCCTATTCTCTACGGATTCCATAATAAATTTTGCGCGAAATACTTCTTTTATTTTATCTCTTATAATGACCCAAATAAAGAACTTATTACCACGGCGACGCACAATTTCTGCTTTTGCCACCAGATTAGTACCAGCTCCAACTGGGTTTTTATATTTTATATTTCCAACCTCCGCAGAACAAACAGTAGTCCCCATGACTACCTTTGCGAGGGAATTTGCTTGAGCATATAAATACTGTGGCTCTACATGTCCAAATCGATCTTCCATGTCAGAAGTAGTACGTAGCATTGATAATGCTTGTTGTCCTTCCGTAACATCGATCAGTTCACCAACCACTTCATACGGTACATGTTCTACCGCTTCTTGTGATTGACCTGTAGCCATGACGCGTATGCGTTCACGCAATTCAGGAATGCCCAACTCTAGACGATCCAGACGAATCGTTGGCACACTTACATTAAAGTGTGTAGCCAATTCTTCATCAGTAAGAAATGGCGTAATATTCAGTTTTTCTTGTAACTGCTTCTGGCGCTCTTGCTTCTTTAACCGACTCATGGGACCACCTTTTATGACCTAGTATTAATATTACATCCTAAGTATATACAATAATTCCCTTATTGGCAAGGCTTTTCATACATATAGTAACAGATTTTGCACATATATACCAAATATAGTTATTATTTTATATTTAAGTATCTTTTTGTTTATAAAAGTATAAAAAATGCCACTATCCTACAGTTTTATATTACTATAAAATAATGGCACTGACTAATGCATATCAAGTATATTAAGTTATATATTACTAAAAGTATACAAAAAAGACGCCTACTACAGTAGGCGTCTTTTTTTAGCTCACATATTAAGCATTAGCTACTACTTGCTCACCTTTATAGTGACCACATGTAGGGCAAACACGATGAGGCATCTTAGGTTCGTGGCATTGTGGGCATGCTACATAACCAGGAGCTTCCAATTTCCAATTAGCACGACGGCGATCGCGACGGCATTTAGACAATCTACGCTTAGGTACTGCCATTATCTGCACCTCCTTAGTACAATCATTAGGACAATCTATCATCTTTCTCATCAAGCAAAGCACGTAACTCTGCAAATCGAGGATCCACCACAAAGGATTCACAAGAACAAGGTGAAACATTTAAATTTGCTCCGCAATGAACGCACAATCCTTTGCAATCATCCTGACATAACACTTGAGAGGGCTCATTGATGATTAATGTATCCCTAATTAGTTCGGTTAAGTCAATTTCCTCTCCATCGAAAGGAATCACATCTTCAGTAGCCTCTCTAGAGTCACTAAAGATTTCCTCAAAGGAATCCTTACGATCTTGCTCTGTTGTAGTTAAACAACGAGAACATTCGTAATCGCCTTTAGACTCTATCGAACCTTGAACGATGTAATTTTGACCATCAAACCAAAACTCACCATTAATGGTTATATCATGACGGCTCCAAGGAAAAGCAGTTACGTCACCAAGCTCAGAGGATGGTATCGTATAGCTATAAGGAAATTTCTTTCCTATATGTTCTTTTGCTTGCTCTACTTGCAGTTTCATAATCTTACCTCGACTCATAATATTATAAACATGACATAGTGCTTTGTCAAATAAAAAAGACTATCTTAAGCGGACTCAAGATAGTCTTTTTGGTAAGTCAATTACATTTTTTCGAATTGGTCTTTACCAACACCGCAAATTGGGCAAACATAATCAGCTGGTTGATCTTCGAATTTTACGCCTTCAACAGCTTCATCATAAACCCAACCACATACTACGCATACGTATTTTTCCATGTGTATTTCCTCCTTCACTTGAAAATTATTGTTTAATGTTTATCTTTTATAATTCAGATACTCTATCTGTAATGTAGTATACCAA
>CAUHTB010000184.1 GCA_959608595.1 uncultured Veillonella sp.
TCTGGCTGATCGTTACAATTCCGTAGTCGGTTCAGTCCGTCAAGTACTTGCAGACTCAAACGAAAATAATCTTGACGAAATGATTCAATCCTTCAATGCTTATATTGATACCTATAACAGCACGAACCCAGAACAATTTGATGGTAAATAATAGATAATATATAACTGAAAGTATAAGGTTATATAAATTGGTAAATTTAATAATTATTTAAACCAAATTTTCTCTAAAACATGATATACTAAAAAAGAGCCGCTCACGGGTTGAGCGGCTTTTCTATGTGAATTTTACATACATGTTAGTATATACGATATATTTTGGGGGAACTATGAACTGGAAACGCTTGGCTTTATGCGCAATGTTAGGGATTACAATGCTTGGGACAGCGGCATGTGGTACAAAAAGTGGGGAACAACCACAAGGGAATACTGTAAAAGCAGAAACGGTAGCTATGCCTAACTTCTCTAACGCACCAATTGCTGATGAATACGCCATTTTTGATACAAATTATGGTCAATTCAAAGTTCGATTGTTAGGCTCTAAAGCACCTATTACAGTAAAAAACTTTGATTACCTAGTGAAAAAAGGTTTCTATAATGGTGTTACATTCCACCGCGTTATCGAAGGCTTTATGATTCAAGGCGGGGATCCAGATGGTACAGGTGCTGGCGGTCCTGGTTATACAATTCCTGATGAGTTTTCCAATGATTTACACTTCAATAAAATGGGCGTTCTCGCTATGGCGAACCGTGGCCCTAATACAGGAGGCTCTCAATTCTTCATTACCTTAGGACCTACAGATTGGTTAGATAATAAACACACTATTTTTGGTACTGTTGTACAAGGTATGGATGTAGTTGAAAAAATTGGCAAAGTAAAAACTGGTCGCAATGATAAACCAGTAGAGCCAGTAATCATCAATACTATTACGTTGGAACCGATTACTGATGATGCAAAAAATGGCAAATAAGGAGGCCAAGTCTGAAGAGCGGCACTATGTGTACTTGGTGCGTTGCGCAGATGATTCCTTGTATTGTGGGTGGACCACCGATATTGAGCGCCGTATAGAGGCTCATAATGGGCTTATTCCAGGCGGTGCTAAGTATACGAGAGGGCGACGTCCTGTTGAATTGGTGTATTCTGAAAGCTTTCACAATAAACAAGATGCACAACGTAGAGAATATGCCATAAAACAGATGACAAAGACTAAGAAATTGCGACTCATTGAGGGTGCAAAATAGTCTTTGATTATGGTATAATATGATGATTAATTACTGCCATGGAGGTTGAAAAATGAAGCGGGTTCTAGTGTCCGTAAAAAGTGTACAACGAGATATGGACGGCAAGGATACCGTAGTGGAACTGATTTCCCCAGGTACATCACATGAAAAGGGTAATGCCCAGTATGTGCGTTATGAAGAATCTAGTGTGACTGGCTTAGATGGGGTAAAGACGACCATTAAAATCCATGATGACTCTATTGTATTGCTCCGAACAGGGGCTGTTAATATGCGTCATCAATATGTCCGTGGTGAAGAGCGCGAATCCGTGTATGAAACACCGTATGGTGATTTGCACATGGCCGTGAATACTCATGAATTAACAGTAGACTTTCACGAAGGCGTAGGTCATGTTCATTTAGGATATGACATTTCCGTCGAAGGTGAATGGCAATTTTATAATCAGTTAGATATAGACGTGCGGGAGGATACAGAGCATGGAAATGAAGGAAATCCTGAAATCGGGGATTGAACAGGCATTACAAGATACGATTAACAGCGGTGGCTTACCAGCTGGTGAATATCCAGAAATCGTTCTCGAAGTGCCACCTCAAAAAGAATTCGGTGATTTTTCTACAAATATCGCTATGCAATCCGCTCGTGTAGCTCGTCAAAACCCTCGTGCTATTGCAGAGGCTTTGATTAGCCATATGAATTTTGATTGGCTCGAACGTGCTGAGGTTGCTGGTGCAGGTTTTATCAACTTCTTCTTGAAATCTGATATGGTATACGATACGTTGAAAGCTATTTTAAATGCTGGCGATCAGTATGGCGTTCAACCATTGCGTGCACGCGATACGATTCAAGTAGAGTACGTAAGTGCGAACCCAACAGGTCCGTTACATGTCGGACATGGTCGTGGTGCTGCGTATGGTAGTGCCCTTGTAAACTTGTTGCGTGCAGCAGGTTACAATGTACAATCCGAGTACTACATCAATGATGCAGGTAACCAAATCGATAATATGGCTATCTCCATTGAGTACCGTTTCCAAGAGTTGCAAGGTGCTACATTAGTGTTCCCACCTAAGCGCAACGAAGATGGTTCCATGCCTGAATTCGATATTCCAGAAGGGGCTCTCGTATTCCCTGAAAATGGCTACCGTGGTCCTGATATTATCGAGACTGCAAAAACTATTGCAGAACGCGAAGGCTTTGATAAATTAAATGCTATGAACGAAGCTGATCGTGTAGCATTATTTAAAGAAGAGGGCTTAAAAGAAAAATTAGCTCGCTTAGAGGAAACATTAAGCAATTTCCGTGTTACTTTCGATAATTGGTTCTCTGAACGTACTGTTCATGAAGCTGATGAAATTCATCACTCCGTAGAGGCCTTAAAGGCTCTTGGCAAAGTGTATGAAAAAGACGGTGCATTGTGGTTGAAATCTACTGACTATGGTGATGATAAAGACCGCGTAGTTATTCGTGATAATGGAGTTCCTACATATTTAGCGGCAGATATTGCATACCACCGCAATAAATATGATCGTGGCTTCAAAGAAATGATTGATATTTGGGGCGCTGACCATCATGGTTATGTATGCCGTGTAAAAGCTGCTATGGCTGCCTTTGGTTATGACCCAGATAAACTAACAGTATTATTGTTACAAATGGTAGCATTGTTCCGCGATGGACAACTCGTTAAATTATCTAAACGTAGCGGCGATAGCGTTACATTAGATGAATTGATTGAAGAGGTTGGCGTAGATGCATCTCGTTACTTCTTCTTGATGCGTTCTCTAGATAGCCAACTCGATTTCGATATTAACTTGGCAAAATCTCGTAGCAATGATAACCCTGTGTATTATATCCAATATGCTCATGCTCGTATTCACAGCATTTATAACCAAGTGC
>CAUHTB010000185.1 GCA_959608595.1 uncultured Veillonella sp.
AATATAATGACCTTATCATCATGGACTTCCACAACAGTAGACTCTACACCAATCATACATGGTCCTGCATCTAAAATATAGGAAATACGGCCCTTCATATCATGGTAAACATCTTGTGCCGTTGTCGGACTTGGACGTCCAGATATATTAGCACTAGGAGCTGCTACCGGTACACCGGTACGCTCTAATAAAACTCGACAAATCTCATGATCAGGACAACGTAAAGCAACACGAGATAAACCGCCTGTAGCACGATCTGGCACTAAATCTGATTTAGGCAATGTGATTGTCAATGGACCAGGCCAAAATGTATCCATTAATAATTGTGCCGTATTTGAAACCTCTGTTACTAAAGGTTTTATACTTTCACTATTAGGAACATGTAAAATAAGTGGATTGTCGGATGGGCGACCTTTAGCAGCGTAGATTTTATCCATTGCCTCCGGATCAAGCCCATTAGCGCCAAGTCCATATACAGTTTCTGTAGGAATGGACACTAATTCGCCATTACGCAAAGCGCGAGCAAGCATATCTAGTTCTTGATCTGATGGATTTGTAATAATTTGAGTATCCATATTATCCCTCATACACAGCTGTTACAACGCGGTCATTTCCACCGAGGTCAGTAATACATCGAATATTAGAGTACTGCCCTGTTTCTTCTAATAAAGCCTTTACAGCCTCAGCTTGATCAAAACCTATTTCAAAGGCTATATGGCCTTGCGATTTTAAATATGTGCCACATGTTTTAGCCAAAATACGATAGAAATCAAGTCCATCTTCACCGCCAAACAAGGCAATATGTGGCTCATTTAATACGTCCTGAGACAATAATTTAGCATCCCCAGTACGGATATAGGGTGGATTTGATACGATGATATCAAACTGTTCATTTTTACCATCTAAGGCAGAAAACATATCGGACTCTAACAATTGAACACGATCATTTAAGTTAAATCTTTCACTATTTACCTTAGCCAATGACAAAGCATCGGCAGATATTTCAATACCCATGCCACACGCATTCGGCAAATAGTGCAATAGACTTAATAATATCGTGCCAGGGCCCGTACATACATCAAGGATACGAATATTACTATCCTTTTGATACGTGCCTAGTACATGCTCAATCAACGTTTCTGTATCAGGTCGTGGAATCAATACCTTATCATTAACCTTAAAGGTCAATCCCATAAAGTCCTTTTCCCCAATAATAGCCGCTACACAATGCCCCTTAGCTCGTTCTTGAACGAGAGGTCTGAAAGCATCGAGTTCCTCTTGAATAAGCGGTTGGTCATAATGGGTATATAGATAAATACGATCCTTGCCTAAAACGTGAGAAAGCAGTACTTCCCCATCAAGTCGAGGTGTATCCATCTCCTTGCTTTGAAAGTACTGCTCTGTCCACTGGAGAATACGACCGATTGTCCAAATCTCCTTATGCATTTGTATTAGCCTCCTGCATTTTTGCCGCTTGGTCAGCAGCATTTAAGGCTTGAATAATTTCATCTAGATCGCCATTTAAAATAGCATCTAATTTATACAATGTTAAGTTAATACGATGATCTGTTACGCGACCTTGTGGATAGTTATAGGTACGAATACGTTCACTACGGTCACCTGTACCAACTTGGCTCTTACGGTCTGCTGCCATGCTAGAAATAGCCTCTTGCTCAGCTTGGTCTTGCAATTTTGCACGCAATACGCGCATGGCTTTTTCACGGTTTTGTAATTGAGAACGTTGATCTTGACATGCTACAACGATACCAGATGGTAAGTGAGTAATACGAACAGCAGACTCAGTTTTATTGATATGCTGACCGCCTGCACCACTCGCGCGATAGGTGTCGATTTTTAAGTCTTTTTCATTAACTTCAATATCAACATCTTCCATTTCTGGCAATACCGCTACTGTAACGGTAGATGTATGTACACGGCCTTGTGTTTCCGTAGCAGGTACACGTTGTACACGGTGTACACCAGATTCAAATTTCATCTTGGAGTATACATTTTCACCATCTACGGAGAAAATAACCTCTTTAAAGCCACCTAATTCAGGCTCATTGGCATCGATAATCTCACAACGCCAACCTTGGCTTTCCGCATATTTTGTGTACATACGGAACAAATCGCCTGCAAATAGTGCCGCTTCATCACCACCGGCACCACCGCGAATTTCAATGATAATATTCTTATCATCATTAGGGTCCTTAGGCAATAAAAGGATTTGTAATTTCTCTTCTAATTCCTCTTTTTGAGGTTTTAGCTCTTTTAATTCCTCTTGTGCCATTTCACGGAATTCTTCATCCATGGATTTATCTTCAATAACTTCCATAGCTTCATCAATACCAGCTAATACTTTTTTATAAGTACGGAATGTTTCAACTGTTTCAGATAATTGAGCATGTTGACGTGTTAATTTACGCCATTCATCTTGGCGCGCAATCACTTCAGGGTCACTGATGCGCTGCTCCAGGTCCATAAATTTATCTTCAATAACTTGTAATTTATCTACTAACATGTTTATTCCTCTTCATATGCATCACTCTCAGGAGGGCGAACCTCTTCAAGAGCTCGTATAGCGACTTCAATTTGATCATCTTCTGGTTCACGTGTGGTCATGTACTGTAATGCAAGACCTGGTTTGATAAGAGCTTTCACAAAGGAATGCTCACTACGACCAGCAAGACGAATAACCTCGTACGCAATACCTGCTACTACGGGCATAAGCAGTACGCGGCTCAGAATACGTTCTAACAAATTAGGCCAACCTAAAAAGGCAAATACAAAGATACTTACTACCATAACGATGAGTAAGAAGTTTGTACCACATCGAGCATGTAAACGACTTTGTTGACGAACGTTTTCTACAGTAAGAGGCAAATCTAATTCATAGGTATGAATTGTTTTATGCTCTGCCCCATGATATTGGAAAACTCGTTGAATATCCTTCGTAAGACCAATACCCCAAATGTAGAGTAGAAAAAGAACTAAACGAATAACACCTTCAATGAGATTTAATACTACATGATTATCCTGTACACCAGGAATAAATTTTACGATAAATGTAGGCAATGCCAAAAACACAGCTATCGCAAACAGTGTAGAAATGACCATGGTA
>CAUHTB010000186.1 GCA_959608595.1 uncultured Veillonella sp.
TGGAGGTTTTTCTTTTTTGATGACATTTATCTATGATTATTGTAAAATACAAAGAGATTACATATCATAGGAGATCTTTATGAACACATTAATAGATATTTGTAAAAGATCCATCTACTTGAATATATTTATCGTAGTAATTCCTATTATTGCGTATATGATTCATAATGGATCGAGTGCAACAGTAGCACTTGTATGGTATTTGCTCTTATCGTTAATAATGCCTTGGGCATATTTATCGTTTAAAAGTAGTACCTTTGACGGTGGTAAATCGATTAGCCGTATTGCCTATGTTATAAGTTGGATTATAATCCACGGTATTAGCTATAAAGGTATTTTTCTTGGTATAGATTTATCCATGTTATGGAGCTGGCCAACAGTTGGTCGAGATGTAGCTTTCTTAGTAGCTATGTATATTGGTGTTACTATTAGCTTGCTTTTGGCATATGGTCTTACTCGTTTAGTAGGAGGCCGTAATGAATAAGAATTTCTGGTTATTTACCATTGTCTGTGCATTATTTGTAAGTGCTGTAACGACAGTTCTTTCCTTGAGTGGCGCATTAGCATTACCAATCTTAGTATTCCCTGTGTTGTCCTTCGTAATACCTCTTATGGTACGAAGACTTAAGAATGCTAAATTTAATGACGATCTACCATTGAGTATGGGATATCATACGTATAGTTGGGCTTGGTGGACTGTATTTTCATTTCTTCATACGCCCTTTAGCTTTACTGCAGATAGTGGAATTGTAACAGCGTTGTTTCTCTTCGTGGTGTATTTTATAGTTCAAGTACTTATTGAACTTTGTGGGTTGCTAGCTACTAAGTTTTTCAATCGAAATCATCGATGGGGAATGGTAGATGAAGCACTCGATATAATTGGATATACTATTCCAATTCCGTTCTTATATATTGGTTCGCTTCTCTATATTGATTTACAAGATCCAATGGTTTATTTCATGTATGCGTCATCTATGAATGTAAATATACTTTTTGCAGAATTGGTGTTATTACTTATATCCTTATTGGTATTCGTATTCTATTTATACCCAAGAGAAATAGCCTATAAAGGTATACGATTATTTCGTATTGTTTTAACTGCTGGTTTATGGCTCGCTATGAATGCCCATATTTTATATGGTGGTTATATTCCAGAGTTTGTTTTATCTTTAGTTCCCACCGTTTTTCCAACGTATCAAGGTAATCCACTAGTGTTTGTTACCCCAACTTTGTTAGAAGCTGGTATGACAGGTGTAGCAGTGATTATAGGTGCATTGGTAGAGCGTGGTATTATTTCACGACGCCGTGAACGTATTTAATTTCTAGTTTCGACTTATATCCGTAAGGAATGAGAACGAAGGAGGATCTATGAACAACATTGAACGTCCAGTGGATGATAACTCAACTGTATCAATCCACGACAATGAAAAACTGAAGCAAGTTGAACGTAAAGAGGCCAAAAAAGAGAAGAAAAGTGGCATTACGATTCGAGAATTGACAATTATTGGTCTACTAGCAGGTATCACTATTGCATTAGGGCTTTCTGGTTATGGTATTATTCCATTAGGACCGCTAAATGTAACAACTTTACATGTACCAACTCTAATTGGTGCTATTGTAGAAGGACCAAAAGTGGGGGCCTTTGTTGGCTTTATCTTTGGTTGCTATAGTTTGTGGCAAAATATTACAGCTCCTAATATTTTATCCCCACTATTTATTAATCCAATTATTTCCGTATTACCGCGTATACTTTTCCCAGTATTAGCATATTTGGTATATCTATTATTGTGGAAAGCACCGCAAGGTCCACGTATTATTGTTTCTGCTTTTATGGGGACTGTATTTCATACGATCATGGTTATGGGATTAATCTTCTTACTCTATGCAGATATGTTTGCTCTTAAAATGAATCTTAGTCCAGATCAAGTATTAGGCTCTATCGTATTCTTGTCTGTTACACATGGTATTCCAGAAGCCGTTTTTGCTGCTGTAATTGTAACACCTGTAGCAATGGCATTACGTAAAGTCTTGCGCAAAGATGCTCCTAAGAAAACTAAAGGTGAAGCTATAACAGACGTAAAAGTTGCAGATCCTCAATTAACAGAAACTGAAGCGGTAGAAACTAAATAAGTTGAAGTTGTAGACGAAAATATAACGAAATAGTATTTTACAGGCTTTTTATAAATATGATAAAATAAATATCATTCGATAAGTATTGAGGAGGATAATCATGGCTAAACGTATTCGTACTATCAACACTGAATCCTTACAAAAAACTGCTAAAACTGGCGGTTGTGGGGAATGTCAAACATCTTGCCAATCCGCTTGCAAAACAAGCTGCACAGTTGGTAACCAAGTTTGCAAACAAAAATAATAAAGAGGCTCGCTTAGCGGGCCTTTTTTATTTATGTGTATAATACATACCTTGTATGGTATATCTTTATGACTCTTTTCATAACGTTTAGCGTAGAAATGTGGTACAATTATCTAGAAAGTTCTATATAGTAGAACTTTTACCATACATATTATTTGGAGGTACCATGTTAGAATTAAAACCAATGATCCATAAGTTTCGGATGAAGGATAACTATTACTGCTTAGACGTGAATAGCGGTATTATCCATGTTATCGACGAACTCATCGATAGAGTTCTTGACATATATGATGGCACTAATCGCGATGCTGTACATGCTGCGTTAGATGCTAAAGAAGATGCAGTAGAACTAGATGAGATTATGGACGAGTTAGATGAGCTCATCAAAGCGGAGCAATTATTTGCGCCGATGAGTAAAGAGTTTAAACTTGTAGTAGGTGAGAAACCTATTGTTAAGGCATTATGCTTAAATATTGCTCATGATTGTAACTTAGCATGCAAATATTGCTTTGCTAGTCAAGGTGATTACGGCGGTGTAAAACGCGAATTGATGAGCTTTGATGTAGCTAAACGTGCTGTTGATTTTCTCATTCAAATGAGTGGCACTCGTCAACATTGCGAAATCGATTTCTTTGGTGGTGAGCCCCTTCTTAATTGGGTCGTGGTGAAACAAACTGTAGAATATATTGAGCAAGAGGCGCCAAAACATAATAAAATCTTTAAATTGACGTT
>CAUHTB010000187.1 GCA_959608595.1 uncultured Veillonella sp.
CGTTGGAGTTTATATGATTAAAATTATTGATGGAAAACCGTATTTAGATCAAGTAAAAGAGTTGATTACTGAGTATACGAACTGGCTTGGTCGCGATTTGTCTTTTCAGAATTTAGATAAGGAATTAGCAGATATAGCAGAAAAATATACGGCACCAAATGGTGAATTATTGGTTGCTATTGATGATAATGATGTCGTGCTCGGCATGGTGGCGTATTATCAGCATAGCGATACCCGTTGTGAAATGAAACGCCTCTATGTACGTCCTGAGGGACGTGGGCATGCTCTTGGTGATCGTCTGATTGAAAGTATCATGGATCATGCTAAGGCCTCTGGATATAAAGAAATGGTGCTAGATACAATTGAGCCGTTGCAAGCAGCGATACATTTGTATAAGACGCATGGCTTTGTTGAATGCGAACCGTACTATCATAATCCTATGGACGATGTTATCTATATGAGTAAGGAACTCGATTGATAGAGCTATCTTGGGATTCATTGGAGGAGCTTTTATGGAGATTACATATACTGAGGAGCGAAATTTTACATCCCAGCAAGTAGCAGATTTATTTCTATCTGTTCGTTGGGTAGTAGGTAAATATCCTGACCGATTACATAAGGCTCTTATGAATTCATCTCGTGTGATTAGTGCGTGGGATGGTGACCGTTTGGTGGGTCTTATTCGCGTCATGGATGACAGCGAGCTGGTATGCTTTATCAATTATGTGCTAGTTCATCCTGATTATCATGGCCGAGGTATTGCAGGGCATTTACTAGAAATGGTGAAAGACGCTTACAAGTCTTACTTGTACATTAATGTTATGATTGGTGATAGCAAGAATGCACCATTTTACGAGAAGTATGGCTTTAAGGTGAAAGAGAATTCCTTACCAATGCAATATCGCAATGTGCCTAAATATACGAAAAAATAATTGCTAGATAATCTATATGGCAAGTAATTTGTGAGATTATTAATATAAGGCTACACATCACTCATGGAATGTGGAGCCTTTGTTTTATAAACGGTATATACTAAAACTGATATGTAAATACGATGGAGAAGGATATGGATATATTAATACGAAAAGCGACAACTGCAGATTTAGATTTAGTGACATATATAGAAGCGACTTGCTTTCCTCCTGCTGAAGCGGCGCCTCGGGAAGCTTTTAAGGAACGATTAGACCATTATGCAGGTCAGTTTTTAATTGCCTTTGACGGTGATAAACCGATTGGCTTTATCGATGGATTTGTAACAGATGATGAAATCTTAACGGATGAGATGTTCGCTGATGCTTCACTGCATAACCCTAACGGCGCATGGCAGATGATTTTTGGCTTAAATACAATGCCAGAATACCGCAATCGCGGTGTTGGTGGTCAGTTAATTGAGGCGTTTATCGACCTTGCGAGAGTGGAAAAACGTAAGGGTGTTATTCTAACTTGTAAGGAAGAAAAGATTCCTTATTACGCCAAGTTTGGTTTTGTAAATGAAGGTGAATCGGAGTCTGATCATGGTGGAGCTAAATGGTACCAAATGCGGATTGCATTTTAGATTAAAAGGAGCTGAATCTTAATTGATTTCAGCTCCTTTTTGTTGGAAAAGTATGTATTTTAGAGGTGTCTGATTAACGTTAATTAAATAATTTCTTTAACTTGCGCCACGCCTTTATCGGTCAGCATATAGTACCCATTTGTTACATACAACAAGCCTTGTTTCTTAAGGTGTGATGCGGCTTGGTGTGTATAGTCTGGCTTCCAGTTTAAGTGTTCGTGAATGGTACCGATACCGTTTTCAATGGCCGCCACAGGTGTGTTCATATGGGTATAGATGTGGCAGAGCATCATCGTTTCTCGATAGTGACGACGCAAGTGGCGTTGGCGAAGATAGGTTGCGATATAGCCCGTCTTTGGCGTGCAAATAACGGCAATTAATAAAGCGATACCAATCGTCGTTGCGATAGCGCCTGCAATAGATACGTCTAGGGTGAAAGCGACTTCTGTACCGATGACGGCACAGATAATGCCGATGATGATACTGCTAGTGAGCATGGCTTTCACAGAGTCCGTCCATAAATAAGCGATAACCGCAGGCCCGATCATGAGACCAATAACGAGGATGGCGCCTACCGCTTGGAAGGAGGCCACCACAGTGAGGGATACCATGGTCATAAGCACGTAGTGGATGAGGGCGGGCATGAAGCCGAAAAGCCCTGCCAATAGTGAATCGAAGGTGGATAGCTGCAATTCCTTGTAAAAGAGCATAACTAATAGGAGGTTGATGACCGCTACCCCAAGGGAAATCCATAGTGATACAGGACCTAAGTCGGTGCCGTTTACAATCCATCTGTCGAATGGAGCGAATGCGATTTCCCCTAGAAGTGCTGTATCTACGTCAAGGTGTGCGTTGCCGCTATAGAGACTGACGAGGATGATGGCAATGGAGAAGAGGAGCGGGAAGATGATACCAATGGATGCGTCTTCGTTGACGAGGCCTGTGTTATGAACCATCTCTGTAAGCCATACCGTTCCTACGCCGACTAATGTTGCCCCTACTAGAAGCAAAGGTGAGTTTAAATCTTCCGTTACAAAGAATGCGAGCACGATACCAAGGAATACGGTGTGCGTAATGGCGTCGGCCATCATGGACATGCGGCGCAGCACGAGGAATACACCAGGGATAGCGCACGCGATGGATACAGTGATGGCGATGAGTAAAATTTCTGTATGTACTGTCATGGGGCACCTCTTTTCCGGAATTGCCACAACATGCCTCTATTAGGTGCAAAAATGAGGCTCAACAGTACGATAACCGACAGAATGACGATGATCGCTGGCCCTGTAGGCAGTTTTTGTACTGTTGTACTCCAAAGGGTACCGCCCATAGCAGACACCATGCCAAAACATCCTGCTAGTATACACATGGTACCTAGTTTGTTCGTCCATTGCCGGGCCCCTACGGCCGGTGCAATGAGTAGAGAACTGATTAAGATAGCCCCTACTGATTGAATGCCGATGATGATGGTCATAATCAATAGTGATCTGTATAAAATGAGTGTAAAGGTGACGGGAATTTGCAGTGTTTTAGCGTATTCTACGT
>CAUHTB010000188.1 GCA_959608595.1 uncultured Veillonella sp.
TGTTCATATAGGCCTCCTATTATAAGTTAGCTTTGATATAGAATTTCTTTTATTATACTACAAGGAAGGACCTAGTAGGGGGCGTATTTTTACTAAGTCATTTATTAGGAGACGGGCCTGCAACGAAAGAAGATTTCATTGAAAACAGAAGTTATAACTTTCTAATTTAATATCAAATTAATTTATAAATAAAGTAACAACTTTATGGTATGATTTTTACCCATAAATTCTATAGAAGCACCTAATTCTTAACGAATAAGAAAATAAATATTAATTAATTGACAAATTTAAAAATATCTGTTCAAAGTAGGCTTTTTGCGTTGACTGTTTACCGTAAAATTGTGTACAATTAATTAGTAGATAATTGTGTGCATATGGAGGTAGAATATGGCAGAAATTGGTGTACTCGAAGGGTACAAACATAAAGAAGATGTTCCTGATTCAGAATATTTAAGATTGGAAAATCAATTGAGCTTTCCACTCTATGTAGTGGCAAAGGAAATTGTTAATGCATATCGTAGTCACTTAGATCCTTTAAATTTGACATATACTCAATACATCGTAATGATGGCATTGTGGCAATATGGTGATTTATCCGTTAAGGAATTGGGACAAGTATTGCGCCTTGATTCCGGTACATTAACACCGCTTTTAAAGAAATTAGAAGCCAAAGCATTCTTGAAACGCAAACGCAGTCGTCAAGATGAACGCGTAGTTATGGTAACCCTTACTGATACGGGCAAAGCATTACGTGATGTAGCGGTTCATATACCACGCCGCTTGGCTGAATCGTCAGGTCCTATATTTGACGTAGAAGAGACACGTCAATTGCGTATGTTGCTTAATAAATTGCTAGAAGCAATCGATAACGCAAATGCAAAAACAGCAGAGAACATGAAGGGCTAATTTGATACAACCTCATATGCATATATTCTGTAACCTTGGAAATCTAAAAATTTTATTAAAAATGTGATATACTATACATATAGCGTATTGTATTCAAGTCATGTGAGAGTATGACTGATTCGTGATTTGCCCTCGTGGCACAAAGGAGATCATTATGAATAAAAATTTATTAGGTGCATTTGTATTAGCCGGTACATTATTAGTAGGTGGTGTTGCAAACGCAGAAAACTGGAATGGGTTAGCTAACTACCCAGAGGTTCCAAATAGTGCAAATGGTACAGAAACGTATTTCTTTGATAAAGCATCTGAGTTTAAAGGTATCGATAGCAGCCGTAACAACGTATTTGGTGTTAATGTAATTAACATGCATAATAACCAATACGGGGAAGCTACATTGTTCAAATATCTTGTTAATCCAAGCTTACATACTGTATATCGTTACGCTCCAGATGGTCAAGTTTACCAAATTCAACCTGGAACAAATGAGTTCAATATGTTCATGGCTGCTTGGAAAGAAGTATACGGCACAACTTTCGAATTCCCAGCGTTATAATCTGATGGCCCGTGCCGTAATAATTACATAACTATTGCTGGTGAAAGCTCCTTTTGGGCTTTCACCAGTGTTGTTTATGGAGGTTTTTTATGTCTAAATCTGAATTTGCTCAAGCCTATACGGAGCGTATGTTCCCTGATATTGCAGCCCCAGCAGGTTATATTGATCCAGAGTTTGAAGTATTGTTTGATAATTTTGCCTTTGATGAAGTCATCACCGAAGAAGGCCGTAATGTATCGGCAAAGGATCGCTTCTTAGCCATTCTTGCTACATTAGTAGGCGCCTTCGCTGTTGATGAATATGCATTAATGCTACCGGCAGCATTAAACTTTGGCCTTATTCCTGATGAAGTGGTAGAGCTCATTTATCTAGCGGTGCCCTATCTTGGCATCGGACGTGTGCGCCCATTCTTTAAGGTGACCAATAAGATTTTTGACTATCGAGGAGAGGCTATTGTTGATTCCTCTCGCAGCACTATTACTAGTGAGTCTCGTCTAGAAAAGGGCGTAGAAAAACAAGTGGAAATCTTTGGGGAGTCTATGCGCAATTCTTACCAAGAAGGGCCAGAAGATATTCGTCATATCAACAAATGGCTTGCCAATATGTTCGGCGATTACTATACGCGTAAAGGCCTTAGCGTGGCTCATCGTGAAATGATTACCTTTTGCTTCCTTGAGGCTCAAGGTGGCTGTGAAGCTCAACTCAATTCTCATGTAGAAGGCAATTTGAACGTAGGAAACAGCAAACAATATTTGATTAATATCGCATCCCAATGCGTGCCGTATATCGGCTATCCCCGTACCTTAAATGCCCTTCGTTGCATTCAAGAGGGCTTTACCGCATGGGAAGCCAAACAATAAAGGAGTTCTATGTTTGATTTAAATCCGGTTCAGATATTAGCAAGTATTCCTGCTATTATGATCGTTTTTTCTATTTTTGGATATGCAGAGGCGAAGGTTGCAACTTGGTTTGGTGATCCAACGCCGCGTTTGGCGGGACGCCTCACATTGTCACCAATGGCGCACCTTGATCTAATTGGTACCATCTGTATTATTCTTGTTGGCTTTGGTTGGGCAAAACCTATGTCAATTAATCCATCTTACTTTAAAGATCCACGACGTGATATAAGCTTGCTTGCCTTTGCAGGGCCTGTGGCAGGTCTTATAGCAGGCTTCATATTCACCTTTATATATATGCTTCTTGGGAAATTAGGCCTCATGGAGTCCCAAGGTCTTGCCATGGTTATGCAATATATTATTTTATATAGTATTGGCTTATCAATCTTCTGTTTGATTCCGTTCCCACCATTGCCTGGTTTTAATATTATCTTGCCGTGGTTGCCTACAGAGTGGCAGATGAGATATTACCAATTAGGGATGCTTAATTTATTATTCTTTATCATCCTTATTAACACACCCATTATTTCTATGGTTATTCGTCCATTACAACAAACGATATTTAAAATCTACTTTGCCATTATTGGGCTCATACTATAATTATATTTTGTGAAAGTTTCTACCATAAAGATAATATCTTTATGGTAGTTTTTTATAGTTTATAGATAGATTTAACTTATCTTTACATATAATGTATTTGTAAATTTTTTTTTGGTTTTTTATATTACAAATTTTAATTTTTAG
>CAUHTB010000189.1 GCA_959608595.1 uncultured Veillonella sp.
AAAGCATCGTAAACGTATAGTAACAGGTGCTGTTGTTCTTTGTGTTCTTGGTGGTGGTACATACTACTACATGCATAGCGAAGGTTCTAAGCAAACACAAAACTTATATACTACTGGTAAGGTAGAAAAGGGTGATGTAAAAACTAGTATTAGTGCAACTGGTACTATTAACCCTGTCAATTATGTAGACGTTTCTACGAATGTGGCTGGTAAGCTTGAAAAAGTCTTAGTAAAAGAGAATGATCAAGTTACAGCTGGTCAAGTTATTGCTTATATTGATACACGTCAATTGCAAGCCTCTGCAGATGATGCACGAGCTGCATTAGCTAAGGCAGAACTTGATATGAATCGTTATAAAGCATTAGCAGACCAAAATGCTATCGCTCAACAAACCTATGATGATTCTGTAACATCTTATGAACGTGCAAAATCTACGTATGACCGGGCAGCAGCAGATTTAAGCGATGCTACAATTACAGCACCAATGTCTGGCACTGTTATAGGCACACCATTGAAAGCTGGTCAAACTATCAGTACTGGTATTTCTACACAAATGATTATCGCTACTATTGCAGATTTAAGTGACTTAGAAATTTACTTAACTGTAGATGAAACAGATATTGGTAGTATCAAACAAGGTGCTAAAGTAGAATTTACTGTAGACTCTAAACCAGGTGAAACTTTCACAGGCTACGTATCTGAAATCGCAAAAGGTACGAAAGGTAACATGGGCGCTACAAGTAACAGTGTTGTGTACTATACTGTAAAAGTTCAAATTCCTGAAAATATTTCCAACAACTTCTTACCATCTATGACGGCTCGTGCAACCATCTTTGGTGAAGATATTAAAAACACCTTAGTAGTACCTCTTACTGCAGTGCGTACAGATAAGCAAGGTGAATACGTATATGTTATTAAAGATGGTCAACCAGTACGTACAGCTGTTTCTACAGGTGTAACTGGGGATACTAATGTACAAATTTTAAAAGGTTTATCTGAAGGTGATGAAATCATCGTAAGCGGTGATGTAACGGCACCTAAGAATAATAGCCGTGGACCATTTTAATAGTAGGTGAATATGAATCAAGCAGTAATCGATATACAAGGGATTACGAAGACCTATGTAAATGGTAAATTATCGGTGCCTGTTTTGCATGGTATCGATTTACAGGTCAATAAAGGCGAATTCGTATCTATTATGGGTCCATCTGGTTCTGGTAAGTCTACCTTTATGAACATTCTTGGCTGTTTAGACAGACCAACGACTGGTTCGTATCGTTTAAATGGCGATGAGGTAGCTACCTTATCAGACGATGAATTGGCCTTTGTACGAAATAAACAAATAGGCTTTGTATTCCAAAGTTTCAACTTATTAACAAAATTAACAGCCTTAGAAAATGTAGCGCTCCCTATGATTTATGCAGGGATGGATAAAAAATCACGTAATGAACGAGCTGCTGCACTATTATCTTCCGTTGGTCTTGGTGAGCGTATGGATCACTTGCCATCGGAGTTGTCTGGTGGTCAGCGTCAACGTGTTGCCATTGCTCGTGCACTGGCTAATAACCCTGCTATCATAATGGCCGATGAACCGACAGGTAATCTTGACTCCAAGTCGACTATCGATGTTATGAATATTTTTAGAGGCCTTTACGATGAAGGGCGAAACATAATCCTTGTTACTCATGAACCGGAAATTGCAACCTATGCAAGTCGCAATGTAGTATTGCGTGATGGTTTAATTGTAGAGGATTCCCAAAATCTTAATATGACGCCTGTACAGGAGGTGCCACATGTATAAAGAGAGTTTCTTAATGGCATGGGCATCCCTCATTGCTAATAAAATGCGTTCCATTTTAACCATGCTAGGCATCATCATCGGTGTAGCCGCTGTAATTGCCTTAGTGTCTATTGGTAATGGTGTAAAGCAAGATATCCAAAATTCTATTTCTAGCTTAGGTTCTAATCTGTTGATGGTTATGCCTGGTGCACCGCGCACACCAGGGGTTCGACCTTCTGCAGGCTCTATGAAGTCATTAAAGGTTTCTGACTATGAAGCTATTTCAAAGTTAGATGGTGTTAAAGCGGCTAGTCCTATGACAAATGGCTCGTATGTAGTTATTTATCAAAATAAGAACTGGACTACTTCAGTATCTGGTGTTAGCTATATAGATGTAAACAATTGGTCTATGAAATCCGGTCGCTTCTTGTCTGAAAAGAATGTTCAGAATCGTGAACGCGTTGCAGTCGTAGGTAAAACAGTTGTTAAGAATCTATTTGGTGATGAAGATCCAGTAGGTGCTGAAATTCGTGTCAAAAATATTCCGTTCCGTATCATTGGTGTTCTTAATAGTAAGGGCAGCGGTGCGATGGGTAATGATCAAGATGATATGGTAATTATTCCATATACTACAGCTATGGAACGGGTAGAAGGTGTTGATTATCTCCGTATGATCTACGTAGTAGGTAAGGATGAAAGTGGTATCGATCGTTTGCAATCCGATATTGAAAACCTATTGCGTGTACGACATGGTATTAAAGATACAAACCTCGATGATTTCAATATCCAAAACATGAACTCTATCATGGAAACTATGGAGGAAACAACAGGTACGTTAACATTATTCCTTGGTGCTGTAGCGGCCATTTCCCTTGTGGTTGGTGGTATTGGCATTATGAATATTATGCTCGTATCCGTAACTGAACGGACAAGAGAGATTGGGGTACGTAAAGCGCTGGGCGCTACTTATAGTGTTATCGTTACACAGTTCCTTATCGAAGCTGTTGTTATCAGTTTGATGGGGGGCATTATAGGGATTATACTCGGCATAGGCTCATCTAAGCTGATTGGCATGGCTTCGGGCATGAGTACGGTTATATCTATACCAACGATTGTAATGTCCTTTGCCTTCTCTATGGCAATAGGTTTGATCTTTGGTATTTATCCAGCTCGTAAAGCGGCTAAACTTAATCCAATTGATGCATTACATTATGAATAATCTTTAGTTGTAGATGCGTTTTCTTAAGAACATACTACATAATTAGATAGAGTTATTCGCATATGGTGCGTTGCATGATACAATATGTATGAT
>CAUHTB010000190.1 GCA_959608595.1 uncultured Veillonella sp.
TACAAGCCACAATATACCATGGATACGGCTTTTCGATAGCCTGGCAATGGTTCTGGTGCAGGATTATTAGCTAATGTTACCGTATCACCTACGTGACAATCTTTTACATTTTTAATACTAGCTGCAATACAACCTACCGATCCACAAGGTAATTCTTGTACTGGTACAAGATTTGGAGTAAAGATTCCAAGCTCAGTAACATCAAAATCTTTTTTATCATGCATCATACGAATTGTATCTTTTGCCTTGATAGTGCCTTCTTTTACCCGTACATATGCAATAGCACCTTTATAGGAGTCAAAGCGGCTATCAAAAATCAAAGCTCTCGTAGGTTGATCAGATTTATCTGGTGGCGCAGGCACTTTATTTACAATAGCTTCCAAAATATCAGGGATACCGATGCCTGATTTAGCAGAACATAACACTGCTTCTGATGCATCTAAGCCAATGATATCTTCAATTTCATGTTTAACCCGATCAGGATCGGCAGAAGGCAAATCAATTTTGTTGATAACAGGAATAATTTCAAGATCATGTTCTAAAGCGAGATACACATTCGCCAACGTTTGAGCCTCTACACCTTGTGCAGCATCTACTACCAGTAATGCACCTTCACAAGCTGCAAGAGAACGAGATACTTCATAGCTGAAATCCACATGGCCCGGAGTATCAATAAGGTTCAAAGTATACTCTTCTCCATCTTGTGCTTTATACAAAATGCGAACAGATTGCGCCTTAATAGTAATACCGCGTTCTCGTTCCAAATCCATGGAGTCTAAGACTTGCGCTTCCATTTCGCGTTTTTGTAATGTGCCAGTATATTCAATTAATCTGTCGGCGATGGTAGATTTACCATGGTCAATATGAGCTATAATACAGAAGTTTCTAATCTTTTTCGTTGACATACTATGTAAACAAGTTCAAGGAACTTGTATTCTCCTTTCTAACATACGCGATCGATAACAGCACCTCCTAATAGTTGAGTGCCATTATAAAAGGCTACGGACTGACCTGGTGTAATAGCCCGTTGTGGTTCTTCGAAGATAACTTCCATCGTATCATCATCTAAGATACGTGCAGTACAAGGTGAAGGATTTGCTGCATAGCGAATTTTACCTTCTGCTTTTAATTCTTTATGAATTGTATCATCCAGGAAATTATAGTACTTGCAAATCATACGATTCGTAAAAAGTCGATCATTAGGACCTACAATGACTTCATTGCGTTCACCATTAAAGCCAATTACATATAATGGATGCTTATATGCAATCCCTAGGCCCTTACGTTGGCCTATAGTGTAGTTAAATAAACCATTATGCTTACCTAATACCTCACCATCTTCAGTAACGATATTACCAGACTTTGGTTTATCTTTCATTTCTTCTACTACGAGTTTTTGGTAGTTACCGTGAGGCAAGAAACAAATATCTACACTATCTGGTTTTTTAGCTACTGGTAAATCGTATTCAGCAGCTAATTTACGTGTTTCAGTCTTACATTGGCCACCTAGAGGGAACATGAGGTGACTCAAAATGCGTTGGTTCATATTGTACATAACATAACTTTGGTCTTTGGTAGGATCAACGCCTTTATGTAATTCATATAAACCTGTTTCTTCATTATAATTAACCTGTGCATAATGACCAGTAACCATATGTGTGGCACCAAGTTCAAGAGCTCGATTAAGCATCAAATCAAATTTGATATTTTTATTACAGAATACACAAGGGTTTGGTGTACGACCATAGGCATATTCTTTTACGAAGTAATCTACTACATTATCGTAGAATACATCACGAGCATCAATAACATGATGCTCAATACCAAGAAAATCACACATTTTCTTAGCATCTGTTACAGCGAGAGGCACTGAATCATAAGGTGTACCACTCACCCATAGCCATAGGGTAATACCAAATACTTTATAGCCTTGTTTTAGTAGCATTGCAGCAGTTAAAGAACTGTCTACGCCGCCACTCATAGCTACAGCGATAACTTTTTCCATACTTTCTCCTTTTAATGATCTCTTGATCATAAAACTAATCAGGGTGAAAGCCTGACGTGTAAAACACTAGTTCGGTGTAAAAGTCCGAGTAGTATTGCTATGAAATTATAGCAACTTATATTATAGCCTAGAAATAGGTATATTGAAAAGATTTGAAATAAAAAGAATCCCTTTCACAAAAGAAAGAGATTCTAAATATTATCTATGTTTTAATAGTTCTTCAGCAGCTCCTAAAATACCAAGCATGGAATGTTCAAACACTAGGCCACCCTGCATGAAAATTGTATATGGTGGGCGTATAGGACCATCGGCACTGAGTTCAATAGAGGAACCTTGTACAAAGGTACCACCAGCCATGATGATTTTATCTTCGTACCCAGGCATATCACCAGGAATTGGATGTACGTGAGCATCTACAGGAGAATATGCTTGCATACCTACACAGAAGTGCTCCATTTCTTCTCCATTTTTTAGATTAATAGCTTGAATTAAATCATAGCGATCAGCATTTACCTTAGGGAATACATCATACCCTAACAATTCACCTACTGCAGCTGTATATACAGCTCCTTTAAGAGCTTGTAATACTACGTGAGGAGCCATAAACAACCCTTGGAAAAATAAACGGTAACCAGGCGCATAAGAGCCCATATGATCACCAAGTCCTGGAGCAGTGAGTTGGTACGCTGCATCTTCTACTAAGTCTTCACGACCTACGATGTAGCCACCTGTTGGTGCTAAGCCGCCCCCCGCATTTTTAATGAGAGAACCAGCCATAATATCGGCGCCTGCTTCTAAAGGTTCTTGAAGCTCTGTAAACTCACCATAGCAATTATCTACAAAACAAATAGTATTCGAGTTTTTAGCTTTTACAGCATCTACAATAATCTTAATATCTGCAATAGATAATGGTTCGCGCGTACTATACCCACGAGAACGCTGAATGACTACAACGCGCGTATTATCATTAACAGTATTAGCAATAGCTTCTACATCATACGTATTATCTTTCAAAGGCACTTCAGTATAGGTAAAACCTTTTTCTACTAAAGAACCACGTACTTCACGAGCGGCAC
>CAUHTB010000191.1 GCA_959608595.1 uncultured Veillonella sp.
CGCGGAAGATTGGACGTGCTTCCTCTGGATCATCGAAAAATGGTGCCATACACATCAAGCCTCGTACGCGTACATGAGGCAATGTTTTTGCATAGTCTCGTATTTCTGGAAACTCTTCAACGGTCATTCCCGTTTTAGAAGCTTCGCGGGCCACATTGACTTGCAATAATACATCTTGTATCTTGTCGTGCTTTGTAGCAACCTTTTCGATTTCATCTAATAATTTACGGCTATCCACAGAATGAATTAAATCAAACATAGGAACCGCTTGACGCACCTTATTGACCTGTAAATGGCCAATTAAATGCCATGTTAATTGTGGCCCCTGATAGGTTAGCTGTTTTTCTTTGGCTTCTTGTACTCGATTTTCCCCTACATGAGTGACACCGAGCCGTGCGACCTCTTCCACAGCCGACACAGGGTGATTCTTTGTAACTGCCACTAATAATGCTGTATCTACGCGACCAACACGCGCCATAGCATCAGCCATGCGCTGCTGTATAGCGTGTAGGGATTCTTCAATCATGTGAATGCCCCCTTCAATCTATATATCATAATCATCAAATATATTTGTATAGACTATTTTATTATATAGTATTTAAGGTCAAATGTACATGATTTAAGGCTATCCCCTCCACAAATCCAAGCAAATATAATAAAAATATCATACGTTATTATGATTCCTGTGAAAGTCGAGTTTTATCGTTCTTGTAACATCGCAAATAAAGCCATACGACCGGTTCGACCTGCCTCTCGACGATAGGAATAACAATCTACTTCCGTTACACTATCGGTACCACCAATCGTGATGTTCTCTGGAGGAACGCCATTTACAACGAGATCCTCACCAATAAAGTTCCATAAATTGATATAAGCCTTGTCCAATTTATCAGCAGAATAATTGACAACATCAGATGAATCTCGGTCTGTCATATCTCTCCAAGCCAATTCAAAGCGTTTACCTAGTTCTACATCTACTTCAAAAGACTCAGGTCCAATACTAGGCCCAAGATATATATAGCAATCTTTGAACTCGGTCCCATACGCCTCTTTCATGGCCTCAATGGTAAGGACTGGTAAACGGCCAATGGCACCACGCCAACCTGCATGCGCCGTAGCAATCGCATGATGTTTAGCATCGTAAATACCTACGCCAACGCAGTCTGCTGTGAACAGAAATAATGGCACATGCGGTAGATTTGTAAATACCGCATCACAATCATCGATAGCGGTATCTTCTCCAAAAGCACCTGCCCCAACAAGGTCTTCTGTGATTTCTACAGCCTTTAAACCATGGACTTGATTGCCACAAGAAATACGGTTTGGTTCAACACCTAAATATTTCACAATAATAGCTCGATTTTCTCGTACGCTTTGAGCTTCATCCCCTACATGAAACGCTAGGTTTAATGATTCATAAGGGGCTTTAGATACGCCACCATGACGATAAGTATCGCCCATTACAATAGGAAATCGATCAACCCAGCTTGGCGCCTCATAAGACCATGTTCCATGAGGGCCTTTCACATCTATACGTTTTACAGATTGATTCATCTGTTCCTCCTATTTACAAACGCCACAGCGTTTACAACCTGCTGCACATGGAGGGGTATATGCTTCATCGAGGGATCGTTGCCATTCCATTTCAAGATACCCCTCCTGCATGCCCATGTCTAAATGGCTCCACGGCAAGAATTCATCAAAACTGCGTTCACGATAATTCATATTATCCATATCCAGGCCAGCAGCCTTCATTTCGGACTTAAAAGATTTACTGCCTCGATCGGCTGCACATGCTGCAATAACAGCGCCTAAGCGGCGATCCCCACGAGCAAGAACGCCTTGAATATACGCCTCTTTAGGCGACTCTACGAGAACCTCGATGCGGCGATTCTTTTGCAATGCTTTCTTTATGTATTGTAACTTTTTCTCCACCACTTTTTGGTTATCCATGGCCATCCATTGGAACGGTGTAAAAGGTTTAGGAATAAACGGATTAATACTGAGCGTTAAACGACCTTTACAGCCTACTTTTTCCATATGAGCCTGTGTTCTTTCCGCAAGTCCTACAATAGCCTCAATGTCCTCATCGGTTTCCGTTGGCAACCCAATCATAATATACAAGCGCATATGCTGAATACCTGACTTCGCAGATAAGGTGGCTGCATTTTGTAAATGCTCTTCACTGATTCCCTTGTTAATGACCCGACGCAAACGTTCACTGCCCGTTTCTGGCGCAATGGTAATCGTCTTTTGTCCACTATCCGCTAGTCCATCCACCACGGCTTGTGTTAACGAGTCAGCACGCAAGGATGCACAAGAGTAACGCATATCTTTAGAGCGAATATAATTAACGAGTTCGTCTACCTCAGGATAATCCGAGATAGCAGCGCCCATGAGGCCTACCTTTTTACCTAGCTTTTCTGCGCGTTCTACGCCTTCTTTCAAAATGTCTAAAGGACGTACACGAGGTACGCGGAAGCAATACCCAGCCATACAGAAGCGACAATGACGACCGCACCCACGGGCTACTTCAATGATATACATAGCACCAAATTCAGTATAGTTCGTAGCCACTACCGTTTCACCACCGCTAGTGAGCATTTCAAAGTGCCGTTTAATCGTTTTAGGCACGCCCTCTGCAATATCATAGCCTTTAAATTCACCGTCTTCACTGTAAATCGGCACATATAAGGATGGTACATACACGCCCGATATATCCGCTAATTGACGTAAAATAGTATGGCGATCCAAGCCTTCCATTTTTCCATCTCGAATGATATCTAGTACACGACTTACGATGCCTTCCCCTTCACCGATGATGAAAGCATCAATAAAATCAGCAAAAGGCTCAGGGTTGAAGGTCGCACAAGGGCCCCCTGCAATAACGATAGGATCAAACTCGGTACGGTCTTTTCCCATGATAGGGACTCGGCCATGACGCAACATCAAAGGAATATGGAAATAGTCCATTTCAAAGGTAACATCAAAAGCGACTACATCAAATTGATGCATAGGCCGTTGTGTTTCAACGCTCATAAGGGGAGTCTTAGTCTTATCGTAAGCTTCTAATTCCTTT
>CAUHTB010000192.1 GCA_959608595.1 uncultured Veillonella sp.
CTCTTGATTCGTCATGATTCAATTTACATGAATTTATCAATGCCTTTTGAACTATATAACTGGGGCACTATTACACTTTGGTTATTATTGTTTACTACTTGGGCTAGTGATACCTTTGCATATTTTTCAGGTCGAGCTTTTGGTAAACGTAAAATAGTACCATCCATTAGTCCTAATAAAACACTAGAAGGTTTTATTGGTGGATTTATCGGCTGTATCCTTACAGGTGCAGTATTTTCGTATATCGTTGGCATTCCTTGGTGGATGGGAATCCATGTAGGTATGATTAGCGGTATATTAGCACCATTAGGTGATTTGTTTGAATCAAAGATTAAACGACTATGTAATGTAAAAGATTCTGGTACATTATTACCAGGTCATGGCGGTGTATTGGATCGCTTTGATAGTTTATTATTTGCGGCTCCTATTACATTAGTATATATATTACTATTTTCGTACTAATTTCATAGAGGTACACTTATGAAATACCTAAGTATTATTGGCAGTACTGGCTCTATCGGTACACAGACGCTTGATGTGGTGTCTCAACATCCAGATCAATTCAAGGTGGTTGCCTTAGTGGCACATCATAATATTGACCTCTTAGAAAAACAAATTAAAGAATATCAGCCATTAGTAGCCGGTCTAGTTGATGAAAGTGCTTTTAGAGAACTACAAGGACGCTATACAGGTCCTACAAAACTTGTGGGCGGTAAGGAAGCACTCATAGCTGCTGCTACGATTCAAGAAGCAACTATGGTTGTAACTGCTATTGTTGGCGCTGCAGGTATTGAACCTACTGTAGAGGCTATAAAGAAACGTAAGACTATAGGTCTAGCTAATAAGGAAACATTAGTTGCTGGTGGACCATTGATTACATCTTTGGCTAAGGAGTATGGCGTACAAATTCTACCTATTGATAGTGAACATAGCGCAATATTTCAGTGTTTAGAAGGGCAAAATCGCGAGAATGTTGATTCCTTAATTGTTACTGCTTCTGGTGGCCCTTTACGCACTTGGGACTCTGATAAAATTCAAACTGCCACAGCTGCTGATTGCCTACGTCATCCAACTTGGAATATGGGGAACAAGATTACGATTGACTCTGCATCTCTATTTAATAAAGGGTTAGAAGTAATTGAAGCTCATTGGCTATTTGGTTTTGATTTTGATCATATTGACGTAGTGGTACATCCACAAAGCATTGTTCATTCAATGATACGAATGAAAGATGGGGCTATCTTAGCACAAATGGGGAATCCTGATATGAGGGAGCCTATTCAGTATGCTTTGACATATCCTAAACGTGAAACTTTACATATGAATCACCTAGATTTTTCAAAGGCTTTACAATTAGAATTCTTGCCTCCTCGATATGATGATTTCCCGGCTCTTCGTCTTGCTTATGAAGTGGGCCGATCAAGCGGTTTTAAACCAGCTGTGTTTAATGCTGCAAATGAAACTGCAGTTTATGCATTTTTAGATGATAAAATCGCCTTTGGTGATATTTATAAAGTCGTCACATCAGTCCTTGAATCTATGGGACCTGAAGATGACTTTACATTAGACAATTTATTGGCCATTGATAGATGGGCTCGAGAAAAGGCCACATCATTGATGGTATAGGAGTATATATGACAACGGCATTAGCCACAATATTTGTATTTGGTTTAATCGTGTTTATTCATGAATTAGGCCATTTTATTACAGCAAAAATGTCAGGTATGCAAGTAGACGAATTTGCCATTGGTTTTGGACCTGCCATATTCAAGGTTCAAAAAGGGGAAACTTTATACTCGATTCGTATCATTCCTCTTGGTGGATTTAATCGTATTGCAGGTATGACACCTGACGAGCCTCTTAATGAGCGCTCATTTTATACTAAACCTGCATGGAAGAAATTTATTGTTATTTCTGCAGGTGCTATCTTTAACTTTTTATTGGCTATAGTTTTATTCTTTGGTCTCAATGCAACAGTAGGTAATCTCACGTATACAAATGATCCTGTTATTGGTAATATCATCCCAGGTAGCGCTGCTGAACAGGCACATTTACAATCTAACGATAGAATTCTTACCATCGATGGTAAAAAGATTTCTACATGGGATGAAATCCGCCCTAGCCTACAAGGTACTGCCAATCATGGTGTTACTGTTGTAGTAGATAGAGAAGGGGAAACTGTAGAAACTACAGTGATTCCAAAAATGGAACAGGATAGTCCTAAAATTGGTATTTATCCTAGTTATACTCGAGAAACTTATAGTATTGGAGAATCTTTTAGTTTAGCCGTTACTCGCACAGGTCAAACAATTGTTGCTATGTTAAGTGGCTTATATGATATGATTCGAGGCACACAGGCAGCAGAGCTATCTGGCCCTGTAGGGATTTCACAAATGGCTGGTACTATTGCACAATCTGGCTTTGCGCCACTATTAAGTTTTGCAGCATTTTTAAGTATTAACTTAGGGGTTATTAATCTTTTGCCATTACCTGTATTAGATGGTGGTCATTTAATTATTATTTTGGCTGAAGCTATCACAGGTCGTAAGTTACCTGCTAAGGCACTTATGTATATTCAAATGGTTGGTGTTGCTTTGATGGTAGCATTATTCTTATATGTAACAACTCAGGATATATTCCGATTACTATAAGATAGATGGGAGATTACAATGATTGTACGTAAACCAACAAATGGTATCTATGTAGGTACAGTTAAAATCGGCGATTATGCACCGGTAAGTATTCAATCTATGATTACTACGGATCCAGTACATACAGAGAAGGCAATTGCAGAAATTAATCATTTAGCAGAGGCTGGTTGTGAACTGGTTCGTGTCGCCGTTCCTACAATGGCATCTGCAAAGGCTTTAAAGGCTCTTAGAGCGGGCATTTCAATTCCTTTGATCGCCGATATTCACTTTGATTATAGATTAGCTTTAGAAGCTATTGAAAATAATGTTGATGGATTGCGTATTAACCCAGGAAATATTGGTGGTGAAGATAAGGTTTTAGCCGTTATTGAAAAGGCAAAACCT
>CAUHTB010000193.1 GCA_959608595.1 uncultured Veillonella sp.
GAATTGTAAACCTAGGTTGACAAAGAAAGGGGCTCTAAACTATGCGTGATGAAGTATTAGAATTCTTGAGACAAAACCAAGGTGGTTTCGTATCGGGACAGGATATGTCGGAAGCGTGTCATGTTTCGCGTACAGCTATTTGGAAGCATATCAAGGCATTACGTCAAAAAGGCTACAAAATAGAATCTTATACCAAGAGGGGGTATCGATTATTGGAGGAACCTGATTTGTTGAGTCCATTAGCAATGAAGCAAATCTTAAAAACAGATGTATTTGGAAAACGGTATGTCTATATGGACACTACCGAATCTACTAACCTAGAAGCTCGTCGCTTAGCACAACAAGGTGCAGAAGAAGGTACTGTTGTTGTAACAGAGGAACAGGCTGCTGGCCGAGGTCGTTTATCGCGGGGCTGGTATTCTCCATTTGGGAAAGGTCTATGGTTTAGTCTCATTTTGCGCCCTGACTTTGCACCTGTAGAAGCACCAAAATGTACATTGATGGCAGCCGTAGCCTTAACAAAAGCGTTCCATAAAATGGGACTCACCGATGCAGGCATTAAATGGCCCAATGATATTCTTGTGAATGGTCGTAAACTAGTTGGCATCTTGACCGAAATGTCTGGCTCTATGGAGGAAATTTCCTATATTGTTATGGGCATAGGTGTCAATGTAAAGACTAAACAAGAAGAGCTCCCGGAAGAATTGAAGTTGATCGCTACATCCTTAACTATGGAAGGCATTGATATTGAACGGACGGAAGCTTTTAAAATTATATTAGAATCCCTAGAACATCAATATTATGAAGTCCTCGATAGTGGTTTTGAGGAAACTCTCAATGAATGGCGCCAATTATCGGTAACACTTGGTGAGGAAATTGAAGTAAGAGCACCAGGAAATACCTATGAAGGGGTAGCTACAGATATTGATGAAGATGGTAACTTATTAGTAAGAATCCCAGATGGGACAGTTAAACGTATTGTGGCAGGGGACGTATCAATTCGTCCGCGCAAATAGGAGGCATTCATGTTATTAGTAATTGATGTGGGGAACACCAATATTGTTCTCGGTGTATACGACAAGACGGAGCTTGTAGGTCACTGGCGTATTTCCACGGATCGCGTGCGGACCACCGATGAATATGGCATGTTGATGATGAACTTATTCTTCCATGACCGTAAGGTTGATGTGAAGGATATTAAAGATATCATCATTTCCTCAGTTGTGCCACCATTGATGCCTACATTAGAGCGCGTATGTTTACGTTATTTCAATGTAAATCCTCTTATTGTTGGGCCTGGCACTAAGACTGGTATCGCCATTAAGTATGATAATCCTCGTGAAGTAGGTGCTGACCGTATCGTAAATGCTGTAGCAGCACATGAGCGTTATAAAGGTGATTTAATCATTATTGACTTTGGTACGGCTACTACCTATTGTGCGGTTAAAGGTAATGGCGATTATATGGGTGGTGTTATCTCACCAGGTGTTACCATTTCTGCAGAGGCTCTATTCCAACGGGCTGCTAAATTACCACGTATTGATGTAAGAGATCCAGGTCAAGTCATTTGCCGGAATACCGTATCCTCTATGCAGGCTGGTATGTTCTATGGTTATGTAGGTCAAGTGGAAGGCCTTGTATCTCGTATGAAAGCTGAAATGGGTGATAATGTAACTGTCGTAGCTACAGGCGGTTTAGCACAACTCATTAGCAGTGCTACGGACTGCATTGACCATGTAGAACCTATGCTTACATTAGAAGGTTTACGCCTTATTTACGAAAGAAATAAATAATGCTACTATAATATAGTTACGAATATGTAACAAAGTAGTGTACATTCGGGTACAGCTTATGCTGTACCCTTTTTATTAGGGGATATATATGAATAATAAACAATGGCAAATTGGAGCTGTCAAAATTGACGGACAAGCCATATTAGCGCCAATGGCAGGGGTAAGCGATATTGCTTATCGCTTACTTGCTAAAGAGCATGGGGCCGCCTTGGTTTGTACCGAAATGGTCAGCGCCATGGGCATTAAATATAAAAATGAACGCACCCATGAATTGTTGCGTATTGAAGAGGTAGAACGCCCTGTATCTATGCAAATCTTTGGTTCCAATCCAGAAGCAATTGCATTAGGCGCAAAGGTAGTAGCTGATGCAGGTGCCGATATTGTAGATATTAATATGGGCTGTCCTGTGAAAAAGGTAGTAACCTCTGGTGATGGTTCTGCGCTTATGAAAAATCCCGATTTAGCAGCTCGTGTAGCAGAGGCTGCGGTTAAGGCCGTCGATGTGCCTGTAACCGTAAAAATGCGCATCGGTTGGGATAGTGATTCCATCAATGTTGTGGACTTTGCTAAGCGCATCGAATCTACAGGTGTGGCGGCTATTGCAGTACATGGCCGTACTAAGGAGCAAATGTACAGTGGACGTGCCGATTGGTCTTATATTAAGGCTGTAAAAGAGGCTGTGTCTGTACCGGTTATTGGTAATGGCGATATAGTGGAACCAGAGGATGCGAAGCACATGCTCGATGAAACAGGATGTGATGCGGTGATGGTAGGCCGAGGTGCACAGGGGAATCCTTGGATCTTTAATCGTATTCACCATTATTTGGCGACTGGTGAAATATTACCGGCACCTACAGATGTTGAGCGCCTCGATATGCTATTAAAACATTTTGATTTGTTATGCCAATATAAGGGTGAAAGTATGGCCGTTAAGGAAATACGAACTCATGCAGGGTGGTATATGAAGGGCCTTCCTGAATCTGCATATTGGCGCAATCGTGTGAATACAATTCATACTGTAACAAGCTTTCACAATGAGCTAGAATCATACCGTAAAATATTGTCTGAAATGTAGTCAGATTGACAAATGTACAGTATTTTTATATAATGGTTGAGATAATTTAGAAATAAAAGATAAGGTGTCATCTTATTATGGCACTTTTTTCTTATTTAATTTATATGTAGAAAGAGTGGGGTACCCATGGCAGACGTAAAAGAAACATTACTTACCGCCGA